>VBAO01000026.1 GCA_005883865.1 Candidatus Segetimicrobium genomatis | reverse complement strand
GCCCTCTTCAACGACAGCAAGTCCGGCATCACCCTGAACCTCAAGCACCCGGAGGGCCTGGACGCGGCGAGGCGGCTGGTGGCCTGGGCCGACGTCCTGATCGAGAACTTCGTGCCGGGGGTCATGGCGCGCAACGGCCTCGGCTACGAGGCGGCGCGCGAGGTCAATCCGTCGATCGTCTACCTGAGCACGTGCAACATGGGCCAGACGGGGCCGAAGGCGCGCCAGCGGGGCTTCGGCTCTCAGCTGACGTCGCAGAGCGGGTTCACCTACCTGACCGGCGAGGCGGACGGCGAGCCGATGCTGCTGTTCGGCCCCTACGTGGATTTCGTCGCCGTCGGTTTCGGCCTGATCGCCGTCCTGGCCGCGCTGGACGACCGGCGGCGCACCAGACGCGGGCAGCACATCGACCTGTCGCAGTACGAGGCCGGCCTCCAGTTCATCGCCCCCGCGCTGCTGGACCATGAGACGAACGGCCGGGTAATGACCCGTCTGGGGAACCGCAGCCGGGACGCGGCGCCGCACGGGGCGTTTCCCTGCCGCGGCGAGGACCGCTGGTGCGTGATCGCCGTCCGCGCCGAGGACGAATGGCAGGCGTTCTGCCGGGCGACCGGCCATGCCGAGTGGGCGGAGGACCCGCGGTTCGCCTCGCTCGCCGCGCGCAAGGCCCACGAGGACGAGCTCGATGCGTTGATCGGCGCGTGGACGTCCCGATTCCCCCCCGAGGAGGCCATGGAGACGCTCCAGGCGGCCGGGGTCAGGGCGGGCGTGGTGAACCGGCTGTCCGACCTCTTCGCCGATCCCCAGTTGATCCATCGCCGTACCTGGCGGGAGCTGCCCCATCCCGTGCTGGGCCGGTTCCATTACGAAGCGCCCCCGTTCATCCTGTCGGAGACGCCGGCCGAACCCGGCCGGAGCCCATTGCTCGGCGAGCACAACGCGCGGGTGTACGGGGAGATCCTCGGGCTGTCCGACCGGGAGATCGAGCGGCTCGTGGCCGAGGGCGTGATCGAGTGATCTGTCGAGGGGGGCGCGGAGGCGCCGGCGAACACAGTCGATCGGGCAGGAGCGGCTTGTCCCCCGATCTTTCAGACCGATGGCCGTTCCGGTGAAGGTGGCGCGCAGCATCCAATCGCTGCGCGGAACGCTCGAGTGGCTGCGGGTGGAGGGCCTGCTGCTGGAGACGGCGGTGCCGGTGGACCCCGATCTCGAGGTGACCGGCGTGCAGAAGCAGCTGGACGGGAGTTACCCGCTGCTGTTCGAGAACGTGAAGGGCTATCCCCACGCGCGGGCCGTCACCAACCTGTTCGCCAACATGGACATCCTCGACCGGATGTTTGGCTGGGACGGCGCGACGGACCGAACGCGCCGGCTGGCTCACGCGCTCACCCATCCGATTCCCCCCGTGGAGGTGCCGCCGGGTGAGGCGCCCTGCCAGGAGGAGGTCATCACCGACGACCTCCAGGTCAACCGGCACGTGGTGACGATCCGGCACACGGAGCTCGAGTCGGAGCGGACGATCGGCAGCGGCAACAGCGTCGTCGTCGGCCCGTATTTCCACGGCGGGAGCCACATCGGCTACAACCGCATGAACGCCCGCTGGGGGAACGTCTGCACGTTCCAGTCGGCGCCCGGCGCCCACATGTGGCAGATCATCACCGAGCACTATCACGACGAGCGGCCCATTCCGTTGACGATGTGCTTCGGCCTTCCCCCGGCGGCCACGCTCATCGCCGGGGGCGGCTTCGACTACGTGATCCTGCCGCGGGGCGGCGACGAACTGGGCGCGGCGGGCGCGGTCCAGGGCTTTCCCATCCGGATCGTCAAGGCCCGGACGGTCGACGCGTGGGCGGTCGCGGACTGCGAACTGGTCCTGGAGGGCCACCTCTTCCCGCGCGACAAGCGGTATGAGACGGCCGAGGCCGAGGCGGCCGACCGGCAGGGCAAATTCCCGTTCCATCCCGAGTGGGCGGGCTATATGGGCAAGGCGTACCGGGCGCCGACGTTCCACGTGACCGGCATCACGATGCGGCGCCGCGCCACCAAGCCGATCTTCTACCTGCTCGGCGTCCACATGCTCGACTGCAACAACATCGACACGACGGTGCGCGAGGCCGCGATCTTCGAGCTCTGCGAGCGCCTCCAGCCGGGGATCGTCCAGGACGTCAACATCCCGTTCTGCATGACCGACTGGGGCGGCTGCATCATCCAGGTCAAGAAGCGGCTCAAGACGGACGACGGCATGGTCCGGAACTTCCTGGTCGCGACCATGGCGACGAGCCAGGGAATGCGGCTGGCGATCGTGGTCGATCACGATGTCGACATCTACAACATGGACGAGATCATCTGGTGCCTGACGACCCGCGTCAACCCGCGAGCGGACATTCTCAACCCGGTTCCCGGCGGGGCCGGCCAGACCTTCATCCCCGAGGAGCGCCTGACAGCGGGAGACCGCCAGTGGACGGCGATGAACACCCGCTTCGAGGGCGGCATGGCCATCGACGCCACGGTCCCGTTTGGGTACGAACAGGACTTCCAGCGCCCCGTGTACCCGATCCGGCAGGTGAGCCTCGAGAAGTTCCTGAGCGCGGACCAGATCGCGAAGGGCAAGTCCCTCATGCGGGGCTGGGTGGAGGTGCTGGCGCGCACCGGCCGGTGAAGGACCGCACGATTCTTCGCTGGACGGGGCCGATTCCGCGGCCTGCGATGCCGTTACATTAGAATCGGGCCTGGAACATCAGCGCCCGCGCCGTGCAGGTCCTCGCGACGACGGTCAATGGAACGTGATCAGGTCACCACGACTCAGCGTCGTGGCATCGGGCAGGAGCGGGATGTTGGTGGGGTTGCCGAAGACGGGCACGTTCAGCAACTGGAACTTGATATAGACGCTTTCGAACGGGTTGTCGGCGGACACGGTGTCCTCCGCCACCACGGTGGTGAAAGAGGACCGCGCCGCACGCGCATGTGCCCGTGATCACCACGGTCTGGATGGGAGGATTGTGGCCGGTCAGGATTCCCAGGAGGGGCGTCAACGTGCCCGTCGGATAGTTGAACTTATCCGGGAACCCGGCCACGATCGGCGCGTTCGGAGCGAGGGTGCGCAGCTGCTGGAAGGGGATCGAGGCGGGCGGAGGCACAGGGATGGTGGAGAAGACGACGAGCGATCCGGCGGCATTGGCCTTCTGAAGCAGCCTGACCGCCGCGGGCACCGTGTCGAGGCAGGCGTCGGTGTTGCACGTCGCCGGGACGAAGTCGAGCAACAGCAGGGCCGTCGTGCGGGCGTCCACGGTGACGGCGACAGGCCGCGGCACCGACGCTCCCAAGCCGCTGCTGTCCCCGGTCTGCGCATGCCCGGGAACGGAGTCCCCCCAGGCGATAACGGCCAACAGTACTCCCACCCCGATGATGGGCACTCGCCCTACGCGTTTCATCCTTCCCCCTCCAATCCGTGTGTGTCTCCGTCTCTAGCCTCGCTGCTTTCGAAGAATCCTGCTCGCATCCTCTCCATGTCTTTTAACAGGACATCGTCCGGGCGGCTTGGCGACGTGGCGGTCGCGGTCGAACCCCCGCAGAAACCGGGCGATCTCGTCCGCGGTCAGCGGCCTGACCGCCCCGAGCGAAGCCGCCCGGTACATCGCCTCGGCATTCTCGACGAAATGCACACAATCGACCAGCAGGGCCGGTACGGTCTCGGCCGTGACCACCTGGCCGTGGGCCCGGATCAGCATCGCGTGGTGCGGCCCAAGGGATCTGGCCGCGGCGCGGCCCCGCGCCGGGTCGCTGACGTGGCTCGGGTCGGGATGGACCGGGATGCCGCTCGCCCAACGCGCCGCGTGGTTCTTGACCGGCCTGAGCGGGATCCTGTCAACCAGGGTGAACACGATGCTCGGGTCATGGTGGAAGTGGGCGACCGCGTGCACGTCGTGGCGGACGCGCAGGATCTCGGCGTGCAGGTAGACCTCCGACGGCGGCCGGACCCCCGCGGGGCCCCCCAGCGCCGAGCCGTCGAAATCGCAGATCAGCAGATCGTCGGGCCGGATCGCCGCGCGGCTCTGGTCAAACGATTGGACCAGGAAGGCGTCGCGTCCCGGCAGCCTGGCGCCGACGTGGCCGCTGTACCCCAGGATCCCCAGGTCGTTGAGCAGCCGCGTGCATGCCGCGACCTGCTCGCGCAGCCGCCGCTCGATGGCCTTGGACCGCTCCTGCGAGCGGGCCCGGCGGGCCATTCGTCGGTCAGGAGAAGATGGTCGGCCCCCACTTCTTCAGCACCTCGGCGCGGCGCTCCGGGCTCGACTCGGCGACCTGGGGAAACTCATCGCGCCATTCGAAGGGGCGGGTGGCGTCGATGATCGCCCGCGAGTTCAGCCCTTTCTGCCCGGGCGGAATGATCGGGTCGAGCGGCCCGCTCCAGCAGCGGTGCAGGATGTCGATGTCCTTCTCCGGGTCGCACCGGGTGCAGATCGCCCACATGACCTCCTCGAGGTTCATCACGTCGATGTCCTCGTCGACGACCACGACAAAGCGGCCCAGGTACGCCCCGGCGTGGCACTGTGAGGCGACGACCGCCGCCTGCTTCGCGTGCCCAGAGTAGCGTTGCCTGATGGCGACGACGTTGAACAGCCGGGATCCGCCGACCTCGTGGCACCAGACCCCGGTGACGTCGGGCACGCCGGCCGCCTCGAGCTCCTCCTCGATGGCCGCGGCGCGCAGGAACGCCCGGTAGTAGGCCAGCTCCGACGGCGGTTTGACCGGCGGGGAACCCAGGAGCACCGGCTTGTCGCGATGGTAGAGCGCCTCGACCTTCACCACCGGCTCTTCGCGCTGTTTGCTGGCATAGTAGCCCGTCCACTCCCCGAACGGGCCCTCGGGCAGCCGTTGGCCGGGATTCACGAACCCCTCGATCACGATCTCCGCGTCCGCCGGGATCGGCAGGCCCGTGACCGGTCCCTCGATGACGTCGACGGGTCGCCCCCGGAGGCCGCCCACCCAGTCGTATTCCGACACGCCCCAGGGGATCTCGAGCGATCCGGCCATGAAGATCGCCGGATCGTGGCCGAACGACATCGCGATGGGCATCGGCCCGCCCCGGGCGAACCACTTCTCGCGCTGGATGCGCCCCTGCTTGCCCGGCGAGATGTAGAATCCCACGGTGTTGCGGTCGTGGATCATCACGCGGTAGCATCCCAGGTTCACCCAGCCCTCCTCGGGATCCCGGGTGATGTCCACGCTCCCCGTGCCGATGTATCGGCCGCCGTCATGCTCGTGCCACTTCGGGGTGGGAAACTTCAGCAGGTCCACGTCGTCGCCGCGGTAGACGTTCTCCATGACCGGACCGTCCGTCACCACCGCCGGAGGAACCGGCCGGAGGCCCCGCTTTTTCTCCTGCCACAGTTTCAGCAGCTCCTTGATGTCGCGATCGGTGGGGAGCCCGAGCGTGTAGGCCAGGCGCTTCGGCCCGCCGAGCGCGTTGGCGACGATGCGGTAGCCCGCGGGGTACCCAACGATCTCGTCGAACAACAGGGCCGGCCCGTGACGGTTCATGACGATCTCTGTGATGACCCCGATCTCGACGTCCCAATCCGCTTTCCGGATGGTCTTGAGTTCTCCGAGCTCTTCCACCTGGGTCGTCCAGTCCCGCAGGTCCCGGTAGCTCATCGCGTCTTCCTTTCCGAGCGCTGCCTCAGGAGCTGGACCTCGGGACCCTCGGCCGCCTCAGCGGAGCGGGGCACCGGCCCGAGCCTCGCCCGCGCCAGCACCGCATCGAGGCGCGCCTCGAGTTCCCGGTCCGGGGGGACCATCGGCAGCCGGTGCTCGTTGGCGGCGATCAGCCCCAGGCGCTTCATCATGTACTTGATCGGGATGGGATTGGTGTCCCAGAACACCGCCCGGTTCAGCTCGAACAACTCGTAGTGCAGGGCCCGGGCCTCGCCGAGCGACCCCGATGCCACCGCGTCGCACAACCGGGCCAGCTTCCGGGGGGCGAGGTTGCCGACCGCGTTCATCAATCCCGTCGCCCCGACGGCGAGCATCGGGAAGCTCAGTTCCTCGAGCCCCACGAACACGCGGAACTCCGGCCCGAAGCGGTCGAGCAGCTGGCTCACGAAGCCCAGGTCGTTGACGGCCTGCTTGATGCCCACCAGCGTCGGCAGGCGCTCGGCGATCCGCTCCATCGTGTCGAGCTCCACCGAGACCGCCGTCCTCCCGGGGATGTGGTAGATCAGGAACGGCAACGCGGTCCGCCGGCCCACGTCCACGAAGTATTCCACCAGGCCCCGCTGGGGCGGGCGGATGTAGTAGGGCGTGACGACCAGCACCGCGTCGGCCCCGGCCGCGTCGGCCTGTTCGGTGAGCCACACCGTCTCCGCGTGGGATTGGGAGCCGGTGGCGGCCACGACCGGGATCCGCCGCCGGCTCGTCTCGACCGCGACCCGGACCAGCCTCGCGCGCTCCTCGGCCGTCAACGTGCTCGGCTCGGATGTGGTGCCGTTGACGACGATGCCGTGGGAGCCTTCCGCGATCTGGAATTCGATCAGCCTCGCGTACGTCTCGTAGTCGACGGCGCCGCCTTTGAACGGCGTGATCAACGGAGGATACGAGCCTCGCAACTGGCGGCTGTCGAGGTTCATCGCCGGCTCCTCAGGGCTTCCCGACGGCCTGGCGGGTCTCGAACCCCTTCTGCGAGCCGAGCAGCCGCGGCGGGTGCCGGAGGTCCTCCTGCCAGAGCAGCGAATCCATCGCGATGTTCAGCGGCTGGTCCTGGATGGTGAGCTCGTAGACCGGTTCGTTGTTCGACGAGTGGTTGTGGATCGCCCACCCCGGCGCCGTGAGCATCAGGTCGCCCGCCTTCCAGTAGTAGGTGTTGCCGTCGACGATGCTCTTTCCGCTTCCGCCGAAGAAGTAGTTGATGGCCGCGGAGGCGTGCCGGTGGGGCTTGTCATTGATGGAAGGCGGCCGAATCGTGATGGCCGCGAAGAAGTTGTTGGTCGTCCCGTTCGTGCGGCCGGTGGCCGGGTTGTACAGCAGGTAGAGCCGCCGCCCGACATAGCCCTTCCCGAGCACCGCCAGCTTGTCGAGCTCGGCCCGCACCCGCGCCCACGGCCAGTGGAGGGGCCGCTGCTCGATGGCCTCGGGGTTGACCAGCTTCGCGTACGACATCAGGGTGGAGCCCTCGTCGTCGATCCGGATGAGGTCGGGGAACTGGGTCGACGTCGGGCCGTGCCCCGCCGCGGCTTCCTCGTCCGCCGCGCCCGCGGCGGGTGGGTTCTCCTCGACATAATGGATCATCATCTTCTCGAGGAGCGGGGCGTTGCTGTAGGTGAGGCGGACCTGAATCTCCTTCGTGTCGTTGACGTGGGTGTAGGTCGCCAGCGACGGGTGGATCCAGACGTCGTACTGGGTGAAGCGGATCGTCCGGCCGGCGACGACCGTCTGCCCGGCCCCCTGGATGCAGAAGTTGGCCTGCGTTGAGTTGTGGCGGATGGGCTGCGTCCGTTCTCCGGGGAGGAGCACATCGAGGGTCACCCGGATGCCCGGCGCCAGGCCCAGGCCGGGCTCCTTCGACTCGGGATGGGCGATGAGCGCGCTCCGCCGTCCGTTGGCCGGAGCGGGCGCGCCTGCCAGGCGCTTCACCTGATCCTCGATCTGTTCCTTGGGGATGACCACCGGAGTCCATCGCGTGAGCTCGGGCGCTTTCACACCGCTCTGGTCGACGAACCGGGCCGCTGGTTCACTCATGATCGAACACCTCCAGGGATTGTTTTGACTGGCCTCAACCGAATCCTCGCGCGCTCGGGATGGGGGATGCTCCGGCCGAGCCCCTGCTCCGCCGCCCGCCGGTAACACCCGATGCCCAGGGAGAGGTCGGAGATGCCCATGCCCATGGCCTTGAACAGCGTCAGATCCGATGCCGGCGGCCGCTCCTGCGCCCCCGCGACAATCGCGCTGAGCGGCGTGACCACCGACCAGGCCGCGCTCCCCTGTGCAAAGTGGGTCATGAACTCGCGGGAGAGGCGCTGGACCTGGGACACGCTGTCGACAACGATCGGATCGCAGCGGCCCAAGAGCTCCGGCTCGAACTCCGCCCGCTCGGGGGTGATCGCTCCGATGGCGTTCACGTGGGCCCCGCGCGCCACCATGGCCGAGCGCAGGAACGGCTCGGTCGCCCGGGTGGCGAGCGTGATGATCTCCGCGCCGTCGACCGCGGCCGCGACCGAACCGGCGCCGGTGGCGGGGATGCCCAGCTCCTCCTCCACGCGCCTGGCGAAGGCCGCCCTGCGCTCGGGATCCCGCCCGAACACGCGGATCCCATCGATCGGCCGCACCGCGGCGACCGCGGCGGCCTGCGGAAGCGCCTGTTCGCCGGTGCCGATGATCGCGAACGCCCGGGCCTCCGGCCTGGCGAGCCGGCGGGTCGCGACCCCGGAGGCGGCGGCCGTTCGCAGCTGGCCCAGGGCAAAGGCCTCGATCACGGCGAGGAGCGCCCCGGAGGCGCTGTCGAACAGGATGAGCAGCGGCGTGGATCCTTTCGGCGTGTAGGCCCAGGTCTTGGTGCCGGCGATGCCCGCTCCCGTGAAGCTGGCGCCGATCGCGTGAAGGTTTCCCCCCGGCCAGGCCACGTGGGTCTTCGTCATGTTCGCGGCGTCGCCGCGGGCCTCCAGCTGCAGCCCCTGCTCGAGCGCGGCGATGGCCGCCGCCATGTCGAGCAGGGAGGCCACGTCGGCCTCGGAGATCCACAGCGCGGGGGCGCGCGCGGTCATCGCGGGCTATCCCCCATGGGCCAGCACGCGGTCGACGAGATCTTCGTGCGAGACCTGTAGCGCGTCCATCTTCACCCGCTGGACGTGCAGCGCCATCTGCTGCAGCTCCGGGGTCGTGGCGAAGCGCTCGAGGATCACCCGCCCGAACCGGATGTGCTGCCCCTCGTCGGGGATGACGTCTTCTTCCAGGCGTTTCGCGGTTTCCGGATCGACCAGGCTCTCCAACGCCTCAGGGTCATCGGCCAGGACCTGCTCGCGGATCACCGCCGCCGTTCGCTCGTCCACGAGCAGCCGCCGGGGATCGACCAGGACCTTGAACATCTCCGTGATCATGACTTCCCCGGTGCACTGGAGCGACGTCACGAGCTCGACGGGATGCCCCCAATTGTAGGTGCCGTAGTAGAGCTCCCAGTCGCCGTGGGAGGGCGTATAGCGCGTGAGCTCGTCGTCGCCGCCCAGCTCGCGCACCCGCTCCGCGAACACCCGCGAGTGCTTCCACTCCTCCAGCAGCTGCCGAGTCAGGAGCAACTTCAGGTCTTGCGCGTCGTCGGGGAGCAGGGTCAGCGTCTTCGCGGGAACGTGGACCCCGAGCATGTACTCTCGCCACATGAGGGAGCGGCAGTACTCGATCAGCCCCCCGGCCCGGAGCCGGGACCGGATCCTGCCGTACTCTCGAGCGACGTACTGCCCGGCCCATTCGTGGGAGCGTTGCACGAGGTCGATCGCAAACGCCCTGCCGTCCATGCCGGAGCCCCGCCCCCTGGGTTCTGCTCTGCAGAATCAGCGTCTGCTGCGCGATATCATACTACCCGCCGCGGGGGCCGCGTGTCAATTCGGGAGACCCCCGCGCCGCGTGCCCTCCCGTTCCCCCCATCCCTCGCATCCCCCCATCCCCCCCATACGGGGGGCAGGCGGGGCGGGCCGCTTGACGCACGTTTCGCCCCTGCGATACTGTTTCTGCTGTGAAGAACAGTGTTCCGAAGGCCCCCGCCTACCCCATCGAGTCGGTCGACAACGCTCTCAAGCTGCTCCACCTGCTGCGGAAGCAGAGCCACCTCCGGGTCTCGGAGGCGAGCGCGTCGATCGGCGTCGCCCGCTCGACCGCCCACCGGCTCCTCGCGATGCTCCAGCACCACGGTTTTGCCCGGCAGGACCCGGTCTCGCGCGCGTACGTCGCCGGGCCCGCGTTCCTGGACGTCGGCCTCGCGGCGCTGCGCGACCGGGACATCCGCACGCCGGCGCGGCCGTTCCTCGAGACGCTGAGCCGGGAGACGGGGGAGACCGTCCATCTGATCGCCCTCCAGGGCCGCGAGGTGCTCTTCCTCGACTGCGTCGAAAGCGCCAGGACGGTGCGGGTCGGCAATCGCACCGGCCTCCTCCTGCCGGCGCACTGCACCTCGGCCGGCAAGGCGCTGCTCGCCGCGCTCCCGCCGGATCGCTTCCGATCCCTCTACCCCGGGGAGCGCCTCGAGGGCCTGACCCGCCGGTCGATCAGGACGCGGGCGCGGCTCGAACGCGAGGTGCGCCTCATCCGCCGGCGCGGGTACGCGACCAACTTCGGCGAAACCGAGGAGGACATCGGCAGCGTCGGCGTGCTGATCCAGGACCGGCAGCGGCTCCCTCGGGCGGCCCTCAGCGTCGCCGCGCCGACCTCGCGGTTGACCGGTAAGACGATCGCGGCGATGGTCAGGGCCGCGCTGCGCGCGGCGGCCGCGATCGGCGAGGCCCTGCCGTAACGCCCCCCCCGCAGGCTACACGCGAAAGGCGCTCGCCACCTCCGGCGGAAAGAGCTCTTCCGAGGCCACCGCCCGGTGGCAGACGCCCTGAGTCCGGGCCGAAGAGCCCCTTCCAGCGGTCCGCGTACTCGCGTAGCCAGGGGATGGGGAAGCGGGACGCGGTGGTTTCGAAGATTCGCTGGAGGCTCCGGCGGCGCGCTTCTTCGAACGCCTTGTAGAGGTTCATCGCCACCCAGCGGTGGCGCTCGTAGACCTCGCGCCTGATCGCGACGACGTGCATGATGGGGAAGATCCCCGTCGTCCGCCAGTACGCTTCCTCCACGGCCGGCGCGTCCCGGAACAGCCGGACGATCTCAGGGTCGCCCCGCTCGAACGGTTCCGGCGCATGGGCGGTGATCACCGCGTCGAGCTCGCCGGACATCAGCATCCCGCTCAGCGTCTTCTCCGGGGCGGGGTGAAGCCTGAGCCCTTGGGGCAGCCGCAGCTCTACCTTCTCGCTCCGCCCCGGCTGGTTGACCCCCGCCTGCCACCATTCGATCGCGGACAATCGCACGCCGTACTGGTGCGCCAGGACCCCCCGGGCGTAGACGACCGCCGTCTGGGCCCACTCCGGCACGCCGACCCGCTTTCCTGCCAGTTGCGCGGGATCGGTCAATCCCGATTCGCGGCGCACGTAGATCGCGGAGTGCCGGAAGGCGCGGTTCGGGAAGACGGGGAGCGCGACCATCGCCGGATCGTCCTGCGAGAGCAACGCCACATACTTGGCCAGGGACATCTCGGAGACGTCCCACTCGCGAAACTTGGTGAAGCGGAAGTGGATTTCCTCGATGCTCAAGTTGAGATGGGTGAGGTCGACGCCCTCCACCGGGACCACGCCGCTTGTCAGGTCGTGGATGTGATCGTACTCGCTGATCGCGAGCGTGAGGTTGAGTCTGCCCATCGGTGCTCCTCCCGTGGTGCCTCGAATGATCCCGCTACCGACCCGGGATGTCCTCTCCGCCGCGCCCGTCGCCGGCGCGGATCCCTACGGTTCGCTCCTCAGGACCGACGTGAGCCGCGCGGTCAGCTCCGCCGCCTCGCCGCCGCTCGACGTGCCGGCGCGGGTCGCCGCGACG
>VBAO01000475.1 GCA_005883865.1 Candidatus Segetimicrobium genomatis | reverse complement strand
GTTCCGCAACAGAACCGGCTACGACAACACCGCCACCGGGCGCGGCGCCCTGTTTACCAACGACAGCGGCTTCTACAACACCGCCACGGGGGCCTTCTCCCTGACTTCAAACATCAGCGGTGTCTACAACACCGCCACTGGGTTCAGGGCGCTGCGGCACAACACCACCGGCTACGCCAACACCGCCAGCGGGCTCGATGCCCTGTATAGCAACACCACCGGCTACTGGAACACCGCCACCGGGGCCTCCGCCCTGCATAACAACACCACCGGCTACTTCAACACCGCCACCGGGCTCAACACCCTGTATAGCAACACCACCGGCTCCTACAACATCGCCACCGGGCTCGGCGCCCTGCAAAACAACACCACCGGCTACGCCAACATCGCCCTTGGGCTCCAGGCTGGGTACAACGTCACGACCGGGCATGACAACATCGATATCGCCAATCGGGGCGTGGCGGGCGAATCCGACACCATCCGGATCGGCACGAGCGGTGTTCAGGTTGCGACGCACATCGCCGGTATCCACGGCGAGGGGGCGACGGGCGGGCTGGCGGTCTACGTCACCAGCGACGACAAGCTTGGCGTCCAACTCTCCTCCCGGCGGGTCAAGGACGACATCCGGGACATGGGGGCGGCCAGCCAGGGGCTGCTGCGGCTGCGACCGGTGACGTTCCGCTACAAGCAAGCCGGGGCGGACGGCGCGCGCCCACTTCAGTATGGGTTGATCGCCGAGGAAGTGGCCGAGGTCTCTCCTGAGCTGGTGGCCTATGACCGGGCGGGCCAGCCGCAGACGGTGCTCTACCACGCGCTGCCGGCCATGCTGCTCAACGAGCTTCAGCGGCAGGAGCGGCAGCTGGAGGGGCAGGCGGCTGAACTCACGGCTCTGCGGAGCAGGCTTGCGATCATAGAAGCCGCTCTGAGCGGGGCGGGGGGTCCGCAGGCGGCCCTGACCGGTTCGCGGTAGACGGGCGTTCCCCGTGTCCTCTATCCCGCACCGGGCGGAACGGCAGGTTGGAGAGTGTGGTGCCTATTCCGGCGATCGTGATCCCTCCAACACAATAGTGAACTTTGCTTGGGATCGTGTGGTCCCATGCCCACGACCGAAACATTGGCGAATCAGGACGTAAAAGGACGTACAGTAATGGCCGATGAGTGTGCGGCGGCGGGCCCACGCGAGCCAGTATGCAGAGCGCGTCAACTGGGCGCTGGGGCTCTTGAAAGAGTCCCGGGTCCCCGCCGTCCTGCGGGCGCTCGCTCGCCGCTACCAAGTGTCGCTCCGGCAGGCCCGGCGCTATGTCGACGTCGCTCAGCAGCATCCGCAGGGCATGGCGGTTCCGGAGCCGACCACGGTGTTCACCGTCAAGCTGCCGATCGGTCTGGTGCGGCGTGTCCGGGCGCGGGCGCGCGCCACCAGCACGACCTTGAGCGCCTTGGTTGCGCGAGCGCTCGAGGATTGGCTGGAGCGCGTGCGGCCGGGGCCGCGCGGTGGGGGATAGGCGCCTCGAGCACGTCTACGTGTTTGACCGCCTGGGGACAGAGCACTTGACCCAGGCGTATCACCTCTTGATTCCCTCGCACCGACGGAGTCTGAAACCCACGCCGGCAGTCGTCGCGGCCGGCGGAACAGGAGAACGGGCCCATGAAGACCGCCGCGATCTATGCGCGCGTCTCCTCGGATCGGCAGAAAGAGGAGCAGACGATCGCCAGCCAGACCAGCGCCCTGCGCGCGTACGCCGCCGAACACCAGTACGTGGTGCCTGACGGCTGGGTCTTCGAAGACGAGGGCTGGAGCGGCGCCACCCTGGTGCGTCCGGGCCTCGAACGCGTTCGCGATCTGGCCGCCCAGGGTCAGCTCGAGGCGGTGTTGGTCTACAGTCCCGACCGACTCAGCTCCTCGAAGAGTTTACCCGCCACGGCGTGGATGTCGTGTTCCTCCAGGCACCCAGAGCGGAGACTCCGGAGGAGGTCCTGCTACTCCAATTCCAGGGCATGATCGCCGAGTACGAGAAAGCTCAGATCAGCGAGCGCACGCGGCGGGGCAAGCGGCATCGTGCCCAAGCCGGCCTGGCGAATGCCCTCACGGGGGCGCCCTACGGCTATCGCTACGTGCGTAAGGCCGACGGACTGCCGGCTCGGTATGAGGTCGTCGAACACGAGGCGGCGGTTGTGCGGGAGGTGTTCCGCCGGTACACCGAAGAGTGGGAATCGCTGGGCGCCCTGGCTCGCTGGCTCACCGCCCAAGGCATTCCGACCCGCACGGCCCAGCCGCGGTGGAATAAGAGCACGGTGTGGGGGATGTTGCGAAACCCAGCCTATCAAGGCACCGCCTGTTTCCAAAAAACGCTGCAGGCCGAGCGACAACGTATGACCCGCCGCCTGCGGCAGCGCGGCGGCCTCACTCCTCGCGCGCGGTGTTCGCGCCCCCGCCCGCAGACGGAGTGGATCGAAATCCCGGTCCCCGCGCTCATCACTCCGACCCAGTTCGCATTGGCCCAGGAGCGCTTCGAGCAAAATCGGCGCTTCGCCGCTCGCCACACGAAGGAGCCCTCATTGCTCCAGGGGATGCTGATCTGTCAGCTGTGCGGCTATGCCCTCTACCGCACTTCGCGAGGAGCCCGTCGCAAGCGCGTCTACTACCGGTGTATGGGGGCCGACGCCTACCGCTTCCCGCAGGGACGCCGGTGCGCGAACCGCCCCGTCCGTCAAGACGTGGTGGAGACCCTCGTCTGGGAGCAGGTGATCCGGCTGCTCGCCAATCCCACGTTGGTTCGCGCCGAGATCGATCGCCGTCTGGCGGAGCTCCGTGCCAGCCACCCCGGAGAGGTCAAGCGGGAAATAGCGACGAAGGAGTTGATGCGCACCCAGGCCGCGATGATGCGTTTAATTGAGGCCTATCAGGAGCAGCTCATCTCGCTTGATGAACTTCGCACCCGCATGCCGCCCCTCCGCCAGCGGGAGGCGGTGGTGCAAAGTCAGCTCGCGGCGCTCGAGGCAGAGCGGCTCGACGCTGAGACGTACATCGCGCTTGCCGAAAGCCTCGAAGGCTTTCTGGCCAAGCTTCACGACGCGGCGCAATCTCTCGGAGTCCCCGAGCGCCAACGGGTGCTCAGGCTGGTGGTCAAAGAAGTCCAGGTCGGGACCGAGGCGATCGTCATCAAGCATTCCATCCCCCTCCTTGAGCACTACCCAACCCCAGGGCCGGGGTATCTATTGCGTCCGTGGCATCGTGATCACCGGAACACGGGATTTGAGGATCGCGGCCGAAGCGGCGGAGAGCGGCGCCTTCGCCTACATTCCCAAGCCCGTCAGCGTCGCCTACGTCGAGAACCTCGTCGCGGCGGCGCTGAGGGGAGGCTCGCGAAAGCCGCT
>VBAO01000025.1 GCA_005883865.1 Candidatus Segetimicrobium genomatis | reverse complement strand
GGGCACGCTCGCCCTCATCTCGCCGAAGGCCACCCCCACGCAGGGGGACCTGGTGAACCAGAAGCCGGTCGGCAGCGGGCCGTTCGTGGTCACGGAATACGCGCAGAAGGATCACATCACCATCGCCCGGAACCCGCGGTACACCCGACGCGCGCCCTGGAGCGACCATCAAGGGCCGCCGTACCTCGACCGGATCGTGTTCAAGATCATTCCGGAAGCCGGGACGCGGGTGACGACGATCGAGTCCGGGGAGACCCAGATGATCAGCGCGCTCAACGCCCCGGCGGCGGTCCTCCGGCGGCTGGAGAGCAACACGAGCCTCCGGGTGGAGCGCAACCCCTACCCGGGCGCGCCGCGGATCTGGCTCCTCAACGTCACCGTCCCCCCGACCAACGACCTCAAGGTCCGCCAAGCGCTCAACTACGGCGTCAACCGGCCGGCGTTCGTCGAGTCCGTCTACAAAGGCCTCGGCCAGACCGCCTGCGCGCCGCTGACCCAGCACATGCTGGCCGATCCGTCGCTGTGCCAGGCCTATCCGTACGACCCGTCGAAGGCCGCCCAACTCCTCGATGAGGCGGGCTGGAAGATGGGGCCGAACAACCTCCGGACGAAGGACGGCAGGCCGCTGGTGATCACGATCAACTCGATCAACTACGGCGCCGGCAACCTCCCCGAGATCGAGCTGCTCCAAGGCCAGTTGCTCCAGCTGGGCATCGACGCGAGGATCAAGAGCCAGGCCCGCCCGCCGTGGTACGAGGACAACTACCACTGCGCCACCAGCGGTCCGGTGATGTTCCTCCGGGACACCGACTGGAACGGGCTCTACGCCCTGTTCGACTCGGCGACGGTGCACACCAACTTCAACTGGTCGTGCTACGCGAACCCCGAGGTCGACCGGCTCATCGCGCAGGGCCGCGAGGAGTTCGACCCGGCGAAGCGGCGCGCGATCTACCTCAAGATCGAGCGCATCCTGGTCGATCAGGCGGTCACCGTCCCGCTCATCGACGAATACTCGGTGTGGGTCCTCCGGGGCAACGTCAAGGGCACGACCTACAACTACTCGGCATACCCGGTCCTGAACGACGTCTCGATCGAGAAGTAGCCGCGGGGCGGGACGCCGTGCGCGCCCCGCCTCCCGAAGCCCCCGTGGCCCGATTCATCTCCGCGCGGTTGCTGGTAACGGTCCCCGTGGTCTTCGGGGTCACCCTCGCGGTGTTCTCGATGCTCCCCCGGAGATCCGGTCAAGATCATGCTGAGCGAGTTCGCCACCAGCCCCGAGCAGATCGCCCGGATGCAGGCCCAGCTGCACCTGAACGAGCCGCTCCCCGAGCAGTTCGGCCGCTTCGTGTGGGGCGCGGTGCAGGGGAACCTCGGCGAGTCGATCCGCGACCGCCGGCCGGTGCGGGCAGAGATCCTCGAGGTGCTGCCCGCGACGGTGCAGCTCGCGGTCACCGCCTTGGTCCTCTCCGGGCTGCTCGGCATCACCCTGGGGATCCTTGCGGCGGTTCGCCAGAACTCGTGGTGGGATATGGGGTCCATGGTGGTCGCGCTGATCGGCGTCTCGATGCCGTCGTTCTGGCTCGGCCTCCTCTTGATCCTGCTCTTCTCGCTGTACCTGGGGTGGCTGCCGGCGGCGGGCGGGGGCGGCCTCGAGCACCTCGTCCTCCCCGCGTGCGCGCTCGGCGCGGGGGCGGCGGCGATCATCGCCCGCCTCACGCGCTCCACCATGCTCGAGGTGCTCCGGATGGAGTACATGACGACCGCGCGCGCCAAGGGGCTGACCGGAGCGGGGGTCGTGCTGGGCCACGGCCTCAAGAACGCCTTGATCCCCATCATCACGATCTTCGGGCTGCAGTTCGGCAGCCTGCTCGCCGGCACGGTCATCATCGAGACCGTGTTCGGACGGCCGGGGATCGGCCGGCTGCTCGTGGGCGCAATTCTCTATAAGGACTTCCCGCTGGTGCAGGGCGTGGTCCTCTTCGTGGCGGTGGGCTACGTCCTCATCAACCTCGCGGTGGACGTGATCTACGCGGCGATCGACCCAAGGATTCGGTACGGGTGATGCACGGCCATGGCTGACGTCGCCCTCGCCGCCCCCGCGCGCGCCGGGGCCGCCCCGTGGGCCCGGCTCGCGCCCCGCGTCCGCCGGCACAAGGGGGCGGTGGTGGGGTCGGGCATCATCGCCGCCCTGGCGCTGGTCGCGCTCGGCCAGAACCTCGTGGCCCCGCAGAGCCCCACCAGGATCGACATCGTGGCCGCGCTCCACCCCCCGGACCGGGTCCATCCGATGGGGACCGACCAGTACGGCCGGGACGTGTACAGCCGCGTCATCCACGGATCCAGCATCTCCCTCGTCGTGGGATTCATCTCGGTGGGGATCGCCGCCACCGCCGGGACCGGCGTCGGCCTCGTCGCCGGGTACTACGGAGGCCGCGCCGACGGCCTCCTGATGCGCATCGTCGACGTCATGCTGGCCTTCCCCGGCATCCTGCTCGCGCAGGCGATCGTGAGCGTGCTCGGCCCCAACCTCCGGAATCTGATGATCGCGGTCGGCATCTCGGGGATCCCCTATTACGCGCGGTTGGTCCGGGGGTCGGTGCTCGTCGCCAAGGAGCAGCTCTACGTCGAGGCCGCGCGGGTGGTGGGCGTGCCGGCCCGGGTGATCGTGATCCGGCACATCCTGCCGAACGTCGTGGCGCCGATCATCGTGGCGGCGTCCCTCGGCATGGGGGGCGCGATCCTGGCCGCCGCCGCCCTCTCGTTCATCGGCCTGGGGAGCCAACCGCCCACCCCGGAGTGGGGACGGATGCTGAGCGAGGGGCGGGACTACCTGCGGGATGCCTGGTGGATCTCCACGTTTCCCGGGGCGGCGATCGTGCTCACCGTGCTGGGGGTGAACATGCTGGGGGACGGGCTCCGAGACGTGTTGGACCCCAGGCTGCGCATCTAGCCCCGGAGGCGGGAGACAGACTCAAGGAGGGAGGACGTCGCATGCGCGAGACCGTCCTGATCGAGGAGATGACCTGGCCGGAGGTCCGGGAGGCGATCCGCCGCGGCAAGCGGCGCGTCATCGTCATGCTCGGCGCGATGGAGCAGCACGGCCCCCACCTGCCGATCGGCACCGACACCTATCTCGGGTACGCAACCGGGGACCGCCTGGCGCGCCGGCTGGGGGACGCCCTGGTCGCCCCGGTGGTGACCCTCGGGTACTCGGCGGGGCACCTGCCGATGGCCGGCACGGTGAGCATCGAGGAGACGACCCTGCAGGCCGTCATCGCGGACGTCTGCCGGTCGCTCGCGCGCCACGGCTTCAGGGAGATCGTCCTCCTCTGCAGCCACGGCGGGAACTACCGGGCCCTGCGGAACGCCCTGGCCGGGGTGCGCGACGAGCACCGCGACCTCAGGATCTCCGCGATCACCGACTTCGACGAGTGGCTGGAGCACACGACGGCGTTCGCCGCGCGGGAGGGGCTCGACATGACCCGGCTGGGGGTGCACGCGGGGCAGGGAGAGACGTCGCTCATGCTCGCCCACCGCCCGGACCTCGTCCAGATGGACAAGGCCTGCGAGGGGTTCACCGGCGATGCGTCGATCCGGTGGCGGTCCAAGGTGCCGCCGCCGATGGACACGATGAGTCCCACGGGAATCCTCGGCGACGCCCGGGAATCGACCGCCGGGCTGGGAGAGACGATGTTCAGGGAGCGGATCGAGCGCGTCGCGCAGATGATCGAGGCCGGGGCGCTGGCCCGCTGATGCCGAGAGGAGCGCACGCCGTGGCGGTCGTCGGGTTCGTCGGCCTCGGATCCATGGGGAGCGGCATCGTCGGGCGGCTGCTCGCCGCGGGGCGCAGGGTCGTCGGCTACAACCGGACGCGGACGAAGGCCCAGCCCCTCGTCGACGCCGGGATGGAGTGGCGCGACACCCCCCGGGCGGTCGCCGAGGCCGCCGACGTGGTCTGCACCATGGTCCGGGACACGGAGGCGTTGCACGCGGTCACCGCCGGGCCGAATGGGATCCTGGCCGGGCTGGGGCCGGGAAAGGTCTACATCGACATGAGCACCGTCAGCCCGGCCGCGAGCAAGGAGCTGGCGGCCCGCGTGGCGGAGCGCGGCGCGCGGATGCTCGACGCCCCGGTGTCGGGCAGCACGGTCACCGTGCGCGAGGGCAAGCTGTCGTTCATGGTCGGCGGCGATCGAGCGACGTGCGAGGCGGTCACGCCGGTCCTGCTGGACATCGGCCCCAGGGTCACCTACGTCGGCGGCCACGGCCAGGGGGCGCTGATGAAGATCGCCACTAACCTCAACCTGGCCGTCCAGATGCTCGCCTTCAGCGAAGGGCTGCTCCTGGCCGAGAAGGGCGGGATCCCGCGCCAGGCCGCGGCGGAGGTGCTGCTGAACAGCGCGATCGCCTCGCCGATGCTGCGCTACCGCGGGCCGTTCGTGCTGAAGGACCCGGACGAGGTCCTCTTCGACGTCGCCATGATGCAAAAGGACATGCTGCTCGCGCTCGAGATGGGCCGCACGCTCGACGTGCCCCTGCCCACGACCGCGGTCGCCAACGAGTTCCTGACCGCCACCCGGTCGATGGGGCTCGGGCACAAGGATTTCGCCGCGATGGTCCAGGCCCTGGCCCGGCTCGCGGGCCTCCCCCGATAGCACAGCCGGGCCGGCCGAGGACCTCGGCCGGCCCGGTGGCGGCTGTGTCCCGCCGCGTCGCGGAGCCTTACTTGGGAATCGCGGGCAGCCAGAAGGCCATGAGGCCGGCGCTGTTCGGCTGCTGGTTCACCGTGTAGATCACGTTGTGGGTCTCGTCGAAGCCCAGCGCGTGGCTGCCCACCCCCGTCGGGAGGTTGCCGATCCAATGGACCGGCCAGCCCCCGAAGACCGCCAGGACGGGGCCCTTGGGGAAATTGGCCGCGGCGAAGAAGAACAGGTTGGCCTTCGGATTGTAGAACGTCATGTCGCCGGCCCCGGCCTCGGCGAAGGTCGTGATCACCCCGCCCGCCTTCAAATCCCACAGGACCGCCATCGGGGTCGCCTTGTTCGAGCATCCCAGCAGCGCCTGGTTCGTCGCCGGGTTGATCGCCAGCCCGTTCGGGTTGCAGGACACCTTGACGTCGTATTTCTTGACCAGGGTGTCGCTCCGCGGATCGAACTGGAAGACGGCGTTCTGGTCGGAGCTGGTCATGTACATCATACCGTCGGCCGCGTTGTAGCGGGGTTGCTCGAGGCCCTCCCCGAGATCCTTGAACTGCTTGACGATCGTGTTCCCGACCGCGTCGACCACGGTGACGATGCCGTCGTCGCTGTTGGCGGCGTAGAGCTTCTTCTCCTTGGGATCGTAGTCCATCTCGTCGACCCGCTTCTTGCCGCCGCTGGTGAGCCGGGCGATGACGGTGTTGCGGGCCGGCGAGGCGGGATTGATATCGATGATGGCCAGGGTGCTGTCGGTGAGGCCGGCAAACAGCTTGTTCACGTTCTTGGCGACCGAGACCCCGTTCGGGGTGGCGCCGGTCGCAATCGTCTGGAGATACCGCGCCGACGGCGTGGAGACGTCGAAGATGTCCACGCCCCCCGAGGTCCGGTCCCCAACGTACATGAGGTGGGCCGCCTGATCGATGTCGATGATGTCAAAGGAGCCGGTCTTGCCGTTGATCGGCGGAATCGCCACGTTTGGCAGCTGCAGCGCGATGTCGGCCGCAACGACCGGGAACGCGATCGCGAGCAGCAGCATCACCCCCGCGAGCGCGGGCACACAGGAGCGCAGGCGTGACCCAGATGGACGAGCACCCTTTCCCATAAGAACCCCCCTCACTGATGAGATGTCGTCGGCGGATTTCGGCCATCCGCCCCTGGCCGTTCAACGCACCGCGAGGGGGATCCTCCCGAGGAGCCCCGGCGTCTCGATCGAACGAATGCGAACGAACGATCGCGTGCGGAGGGCTGCGGTCATGGGCGCGCCGCCCGCCGCGTCCTCTCCCTGCAGGACAGGGGTTCGGTTGCGGGTGGGCGAAACTGCACCCGAGATTCCGTGAGCCAGGACAAGGGTGCCGGTGAGCGCGTCGCCACGGTCCCCCGCGGCATTGGAGCGGGGAGCCCGCGCATCGTCGTGGACCGCGTCTCGAAGAGCTTTCGGCTCGGGTCGGTCGCGCTCCAGGAGTGCAGCCTCGAGGTCACTCCGAACGAGGTGCTCTGCATCATCGGGCCGAGCGGGTGCGGGAAGACGACCCTGCTCCGGATCATCGACGGGTTGACCCGGCCGGACAGCGGCCGGGTGCTCGTCGACGGCGTGGAGATCACCCGCCCCAGGCGGGACCTCGCCATGGTCTTTCAGCACTTCGGGCTGTTCCCCTGGAAGACCGTGTCCGACAACGTGGCGTACGGCCTGCGCGTGCAGGGCCGCCCCGATCAGGAGATCCACACGACCGTCGCGCAGTGCGTCGAGCTGGTGGGCCTCCGGGGATTCGAGCGGCACTATCCCTACCAACTCTCGGGGGGGATGCAGCAGCGCGTGGGCCTCGCCCGCGCCTTTGCGGTGAATCCGAGCGTCCTCCTCATGGACGAGCCGTTCGGCTCCCTCGATGCCCAGACACGCGAGGTGATGCAGGAGGAACTGCTCCGCCTCTGGCGGATCCGGCGCACGACCCTGGTGTTCGTCACCCACAGCATCGACGAGGCGATCATCCTGGGGGACCGGGTCGCCCTGATGACGCACCGTCCGGGCCACATCAAGGACGTCCTCGACGTCGGCATCCCCAGGCCCCGCGACCCCGAGACCGTCCGCGGCGGAGACCGCTACGCGTCCCTCCGCCGGTACATCTGGAATCAGTTGAGACCGGAAGTGGCAGGCACCGTCGGGGCGCCGTGAGCGGCAGGATCTCTCCCGCGGCGATCCGCCTCGCGTCCGTTCTCGCCGGGCTCGTGGCGTGGGAGATCTACGGCCGCGCGATCCACACGGTGATCTTCGCCTACCCCTCGACGATCGGACGCGCGCTCATCGAACTGACGCGGACGGGGGAGCTGCCGTTCTACCTCCGGGGCAGCCTGGTGGTCCTGGCGCTGGGGCTGGGGCTCGCGATCGTCATCGGGATCCCGGTCGGGATCCTCATGGCCCGCCGGGCCACGGTGGAGTACGCGTTGGAGCCGTACATCAACGCCCTCTACTCCACGCCGACGGTCGCCCTGATCCCGCTGATCGTGTTGTGGGCGGGATTCCAGGTGAAGGCGAAGGTGATCCTGGTCTTCCTCTTCTGCGTCTTCCCCATCCTCATCAACACCTATCAGGGGGTCAAGAACACCGACGCCAGGCTGCTCGAGGTCGCCCGATCCTTCTGCGCCGGGGAGTGGTCGATGTGGCGCGACCTCATGGTGCCGTCCGCGGCACCGTACATCCTCGCGGGGATCCGGCTGGGGATCGGACGGGGACTCGTGGGGATGGTGGTGGCCGAGTTCTACACCGCGATCACCGGCCTCGGCTATATGATCGTGCAGTACGCCAACAACTTCCGCACCGACCGGCTCTTCGTCCCGATCGTCGTGCTCATGATCCTCGGGGTCGGCCTGACGAGCCTGCTGAGGAGGATCGAGCGGTCGGTGGCGCCCTGGCTGCACGTGGCGCAGCACGAGTAAGGTCACCCGAGGAGGTCGGCGCATGTTCACGAACCGGGTACGAGACCTGCTCGCCGGGATCGCGATCGCGGCGGGCGTTGTGGGGCTCGGCGGCGCGGCGGGCGCGCAGCCCAAGGTGCGCGTCCTGGGCATCGCGATGCCGACGACGCCGCCCAACCTCGTCCACATTCCCCCCTGGGTCGCCCAGGACGCGGGCATCTTCGCCAGGTACGGCATCGAGGCGAAGATCTTTACGTTCGAGGGCGGCCCGAGCGCGCTCCGCGCCCTCGTCGGGGGCCGGGGTGAGGTGCAGATCGCCGCGCCTGGGGTGCCGCCGTTCATCGCGGCGGTCGCGCGCGGGGGCGACTTCAAGGCCATCGCGACGTACGCGACCAAGCACCCGGTCGCGATGGTGGTGCAGCAGGAGATCAAGCGGTGCGAGGACCTGCGCGGGAAGAAGATCGGGACCCCGGGCGGCGCCGGGGCCTACGCCGAGGTCATGGCCCGGGCCGTGATGCAGACCTGCGGCCTCACGCCGCGGGACGTGCAGTATCTCAACATCTCGACGGGCTCGCGCGTCCCCGCCCTCGTGACGGGCCAGGCGGACGCCTTCGTCCTCCATATCGACCAGATCTTCGAGGCGGTGAAGGCGAAGCCGTCGCTGCGCATCCTGGCGTACCTGTCGGACGTGCTCCCGCGGGGATGGTACGCGGCGTACGTGACCACGGGCGACGTCATGCGGACCGACCCCAAGCTCCTCCAGGACGCCGTCTCGGCCCTCGTGGAGGCCAACCGGTTCATCTATAGAAATCGCGACCACGCGATCGCGATCGGGGTCAAGTACACGAAGTTCGATCCGGACATTGTGGCCCGGACCTACGACGAAATCGCCAAGCGCGGGGTCTGGCCGGTGAACGAAGGGCTGCACAAGACCCTGGTCGAGGCCGGGTTGGACACGGAGGCCCAGCTCGGCACGATCACGCCCGACATCAAGCCGGCCTATGACCAGGTGGTCCAGCTGGGCTTCATCACCGCGGCGATGACCAAGCTCGGCCGGTGGACGGGGGACCCGAGGTGGCAGTGACCGACCCGCGGCCCTCTCCCGCGCCTGCCGGCGCCCCCGCCATGGTGCCGTCGGCCGGGGAGGCGCGCTACCCGCGCTTCTCCTCCGCGGAGTTTGCGCGTCGGTTCGACGCCGCCCGCGCCATGATGGCGCGCGAGGGCGTTGACATCCTCGCCGTGTACGGCACCTCCGCCATCGCCCGCCACAATCAGGCGGACGTGCACTACCTCTCCGGGTTCCTCGGCAACCGCAACAACTACGTGGTGCTGCCTCCTCGCGGGGATCCGATCCTCTTCGCGCAGTCGCACAATCATGTGCCGAACGCCCGCGAGGTGGCCGGAATCGAGACCCGGTGGGGGGGCGTGAGCTCGGCCCGGACGGTGGCCCAGGTCGTGCGGGCCTCCCGCGGCCCGGGCACGCTCGGCTACGTCGGGCCCGTCCCCGTCCACGACTACCTGGCCTGGCGGGGCGAGTTGCCCGGATGGGAGCTCAGGGATGTCACGGGGCCGTTTCGGCGGCTGCGCCTCCGAAAGAGCGCCGAGGAACTCGAGTGGCTGCGCCGGGGAGCCGCCTTGACCGATGCGGCGATCACCCACCTGATCGATAACGTCACCCCCGGGATGCGCGAGTACGAGCTCGGGGCCCTGGTCGAGGAGGCGGCGCTGCGCGGCGGCGGGCTCCCCCATCTCGCGTACATCTCCTCGACCCCCCAGAATGCCTCCGATGTCTGCGTCCCGAGGCAGAACCTCTCCGACAGGACGATTCAACCGGGAGATGTGATCAACACCGAGATCAGCGCCAGTTTTTGGGGGTACTCCGGCCAGCTCCACCGCCCCATCTTC
>VBAO01000473.1 GCA_005883865.1 Candidatus Segetimicrobium genomatis | reverse complement strand
CCCAAGTCGTTCGTCGGGGTCAACCCGTCGATCAAGGGCTACGCGATCCACCCGATCTGGTTCGTCACGCTGTCGAAGTTGAGCCGCTAGGGCGACGTCGCCAGCGGACAACTGATGCTCTTCCGCTATCTGGAGCAGCGCCTCGCGTTCGCGGGGGTCGCCCTCTTCGGGGCGATCCTCGTGGCCTTTTTGGTCGCCCACCTGGTGCCGGCCGATCCGCTCGCGGTCGTGCTGAGCGACACGGCGACCAAGGACCCGTCGATCCGGGCCGCATACATGAAGCGCTGGGGGCTGGACCGTCCGCTGCCCGAGCAGTTCCTCTTCTACCTCGCGAACGTCGTGCACGGCGATCTCGGCGAGTCGTTCACGACCCGCCGGCCGGTGCTCCGGGACCTGGCCCAGTTCCTCCCGGCGACGATCGAGCTCTCGTGCGCCGCGTTCGCCGTCAGCGTCGTCTTCGGAGTGCCGCTGGGCGTGTGGGCGGCGCTGCGGCACAACCGGTCGGCCGATCACGCGGCCCGGCTACTCTCGCTGATCGGCGCCGCCTCGGCCAGCTCGACCCCCACCTCGCCCGCCCGCCGGCGGTGACGGGATTCCTTATTGTCGACAGCCTGGTCGCCGGCCGGGTCGACGCGTTCGTGTCGGCGCTGGGGCACATCGTCCTGCCCGCCCTGGTGCTCGGCTGGTTCATCATGGGCCTCACCGCCCGGACGACGCGCTCGTCGCTGCTCGAGGTCCTGTCGGCCGACTACCTCCGCACCGCCCGGGCGAAGGGCCTCGGCGAGGGACGCGTCATCGGGCTCCACGCCCTCCGCAACGCGCTGATTCCGGTCCTCACGGTCACCGGCCTGGCGTTCGCGAGCCTCCTCTCGGGCGCGGTCCTCACGGAGACGGTGTTCGCCTGGCCGGGGATCGGCCGCTACGCGGTCACGGCGGCGACCCGGCTCGACTACCCGGCGATCCTCGGCGTCACGCTGCTGACCGCGGTCATCTACCTCTCGGTGAACTTTATCGTCGACGTGCTCTACAGCGTGCTCGACCCCCGCATCAGGGTCTGACGCCGTGGCCGGCGAGGCGCGGTTCCTGGCGACCTCCCGGCCGTTGGCCCCGGCCGGGCCGGAGCGCCGGGGGCGGCGCGGCGGCACCGCGCTCTGGACGGGCGCCGTCATCGTGGGTGCGTGGGCGCTCGTCGCCGTCATCGGGCCGCTGGTTGTGCCGCACAGCCCGCTCGACCTCGATGTGATGCACCGGCTGGAACCGCCGACGGCACACCACCTCTTCGGCACGGACGAGGCGGGCCGCGACAACTTCTCGCGCGTGATCTACGGCGCCCGCATCACGATCCCGGTTGCCTTCGGCGTCATCGTGGTGGCGAGCGCGGTCGGCGTGGGGGTGGGCGCCGTGTCCGGCTACGCGGGCGGGCGGATGGACGAGGTCCTGATGCGGGTCGTGGACGTGGTGCTCGCGTTCCCATCGATTGTCCTCGCCATGGCGATCACCGCGGCCCTCGGGCCCGGCCTGCCCCACGCCATGCTCGCGATCGTGCTCGTCGGGTGGGCGGAGTACAGCCGGCTGATGCGGGGGCAGATTCTCGTGTCCAAGGCCAACGACTACGTGGTGGCGGCCCGCGCCCTGGGGGCTCCCGCCTGGCGCGTGCTCCTCCGGCACGTGCTCCCGAACGCGTTCCCGCCCGTGGTCGTGAAGGGGACCCTCGACATCGGGGGGGCGATCATCCTCATCGCGGCCCTCTCGTTCATCGGATTGGGCGCCGTCCCTCCGGCCCCCGAGTGGGGCGCGATGATCGCGGCCGGCCAGAGCAAGTTCGAGTACTGGTGGGTCGCGACGTTCCCCGGACTCGCGATCTTGTCGGTGGTCCTGGGATTCAACTTCCTCGGCGATGGGCTGCAGGATCTCCTGAACCCGCGGCTCCGCGACGACTGAGATCCGCGAGCATCACCTGCGCCGCGTTGTGGCCGGGGGCACCGGTGACTTCGCCTCCCGGATGCGCGCCGGCGCCGCACAGGTACAGGCCCCTGACCGGGGTCCGGTAGGACGCCCAGCCGGGCATCGGGCGGTTGGCGAGCATCTGGCTGGGGACGATGTCGAGATGGCGGATGTTGCCATCGGTCAGCCCGACGCGCTCCTCGAGGTCCGGCGGGGTGAACAGCTGCCAGTCCACCAGGCACTCCCGGAGATCGGGGGCATATTGGGCGAGCGTGTCGATCAGCCGCTCTCCCACCTCCTCGCGCCGCTCCTCCCAGGTCCCCTCGGCGAGGTGGACGGGGGCGTAGAGCACCCAGATGGACATGATATGGTGTCCCTTGGGAGCCATCGTCGCGTCGTAGCCGGTGGGGATCTGGATATCCATCATCGGGGCGCGGGGCGGCCGCCCGTGCTTCGCGTCGTCCCAACTCTGGGTGAAGTACTCGA
>VBAO01000024.1:14166-14720 GCA_005883865.1 Candidatus Segetimicrobium genomatis | reverse complement strand
AATCAGACCGACGAGAGTCCGTAACCCTACTCGGCGTGTCCGCACGATGTCACGAAGACTCAAAACCACGACCGTTACCACGAAGAATACGAAGGCTGAGAGGTGCGCGAGATAACTGAGGGATACTAGGGTGCTGACGATCGAGAGGCTAACAATGGTCCAGTTGCGCGAAGCGTTAAGCCAGATGGCCAGGCTTACAAGGAATAGTCCCAGGCCGACGATATAGTTGACGAACCCCCAGAGAAACATTGAATTGTATACGAGGGAACTGCAGGGGAGTGTCATCCAGTTCACACGCCCCTGCGCCAGTGCTCGACCCAGCAGATGGCAGCCTACAAAAAACAATACGATTGCAAACGTAAGGAAGAGCTTGCTTGCAAGGTAGATATTGACGAAGCGCAGGGCGACAAGGAAAAAGAGTTCGATTGCAAGGTTCGGAATGGGGACAGCCGATACATAAAATACCCTTTGAAAGGCTTCAATGGCATTGTAGTTATGCAAGATGTAAACGCGGGCCAGGTGATTTGGGTAATCCCAAAGAGGCGGGTATCTGT
>VBAO01000024.1:11795-14158 GCA_005883865.1 Candidatus Segetimicrobium genomatis | reverse complement strand
GAAGAGCCAGTAGAGTGCGTCGTCGCCAGGGAATCGTTGCAGACAAGGGCGCGCTTGATGTTTCGGATCTTCACGAGAAGGCATAATTATTGCGCTGAAATTGGCAAACCGCTTCGTCGAGGTTCCCTCCCGCAGCTGCCGAATTGTCCACACCTCTTAGCCCTTTATTTCCTTACCCTCCCCTAGAGAAATAGACTCTCTTGACTAGAGAATAGTCCCTACAGATTTTCGGTGTGTACCCGGTAAAGACCCGACCGGTAGCGGGGAGAAATTCCTGCTATCTCAGCTGAAATTTCGCGCTGCGCTTGAAGCCAAACACAAACAAGCGTTCCCCATCGAGTCAGAAACCCTCCCGTTCCTCTGGCGCGTGCAGTTGGCCGTGGGGACGCACAGATGGCGTTGACGAAGACCTTCTCCACTCCATCAAACCGATATGTTCGAGCTGAGGGGGGCGGTGTGACTTCGTGTAAGATGAATGGCGGGGAGGTGCGGCGATGCCAACCTGTTCGCGGTGCGGGAAGGAGTTCAAGCCCGGAGCCGCGGGATGGATGGCCCGGCTCGAGGGGCCACCCGGTGCGGTGAGCCCCGACGCAAAGCTCAAGACAATCCTCATCTGCCCTGAGGACTTCGCCAAATTAGGGCCTGTGCAGAAGGCGATGTGGCACGAGCATATTGATCCGCCGCGACAAGGTCCAACTCGCGAGAAGCGGCCGGGGCACCTGAGCGCCTGACTCGAGCAGGGCCTGCCTGCCCCCCGCATGGGGGGTGCCCCGCCTACCCCCCGAATGGGGGGAATGGGGTAGTCAGGCCGCGCGCCCGATCCTCGCCACCACGTCGCGGAGCGCCCCGATTGCGTAGGTGATCTCGGAGTCGGTCGTTCCGCGGCCGAGGGTGAGCCGGACGGCCGCGGAGGCGCGCTCCTGGGGAAGCCCCAGCGCCACGAGCACGTGGGACGGTTCCATGCTGCCCGAGGTACATGCCGACCCGGAACTGGATGCCACCCCGTGGAGGTCGAGCCCCAACACGAGTGACTGGCTGTCCGTCTGGTCGAACGACAGGTTGACGTTGTTGGACAGCCGGCGCACGGGATCCCCATTGAGGTGGGCCCCCGGCATCTCGAGGGCCTCGCGAATCAGGCGGTCACGGAGCGCGGTGAGGCGGGAATGCTCGCCCTCCATTACCTCGAGGGCGATCCGGAGCGCCGCCCCCAGCCCGACGATCCCCGGCACGTTCTCCGTGCCCCCCCGCCGTCCGCGCTCGTGGCTGCCGCCCCGTTGGACCGGGACTACGGGGGTGCCCGTCCGCACGAAGAGCGCCCCGACCCCCTTGGGCCCGTAACGCTTGTGCGCGGACATCGAGAGCAGGTCGACCTGGAGGTCGTCCACACCGACCGGCGCGGCCCCAACCAACTGGGTCGCGTCGGTGTGGAACGGGATGTTCCGCTCGCGCGTGAAGCGCCCGATCTCCGCCACGGGCTGGAGCGTGCCGATCTCGTTGTTGGCGGCCATCACCGACACGAGCACCGTGTCCGGTCTGAGCGAGCGCCGTACATCGTCGGGATCCACGATCCCATGCTCGTCGACTGGAACGTAGGTGACGGTCCATCCACGCTGCTCGAGGAGATGGCAGGCTTCGAGGACCGCATGGTGCTCGATCGCCGTGGTCACGATGTGCCGGCCGCGGCCCTCGGCCGCCAGCGCCACCCCGACCACCGCCAGGTTGTCCGACTCCGTGGCCCCGCTCGTGAACACGATCTCGCTCGGGCGCGCGCCGATGGTGGCCGCTACCTGCGCGCGCGCCTGATCGACGGCGGCCCGGGCGTCCTGCCCAAAGCCGTGCACGCTGCTGGCGTTCCCCGCCCGCTCGGTGAAGAAGGGCAGCATGGCGTGGAGCACGCGGGGATCGACGGGGGTGGTGGCCGCGTGGTCCAGGTAGACCCTCACACCACGCCCTCTCACCGCATCCGTCTGGTCGGCGTCCCGCGAAGGCCGCCCGCCCCCCCGAGCGCACGACCGCGGCGGACGCGGGGCCTGGGCCGGGCGATCACCCAATCGCGATCCAGCGAGGCGGCGTGACTCCGCCTGAGGAGGCGCTTCACCTCGTCCACGGAGAGGCGCCCGGCCTTGACGAGGTGGGCCGCCTGCTGCAATCGCTCGACCTCCCGCCACGAGTACAGCCTGGGCCCGCGGGACCGTCGCGGCGCCAGCACGCCCGCCACTTCCAAACGGCGGAGCGTCCTCGCCGACAGCCCGGTCAGGCTCAATACCACGCGGGATGGGAGGAAGGGATACGCAAGATCCTGCACAGGAACCTCCGGAAACGTGCGCGACGACGCGACGCGCGGGCTACCCACGATTATAGCA
>VBAO01000024.1:10978-11563 GCA_005883865.1 Candidatus Segetimicrobium genomatis | reverse complement strand
GGGGAATGGCGTCCTGCCGTGCTGTACGATGTCCACCACGGCAAGTCACACCATCGGCATTTTGATGGGGTGGAGCACTCATATCATTTCGTCTCCGTTCGACAGTTGATAGAGGACTTTCAAGCCGATGTGAGTCGAATCAAAGATCGAAAGAAGGGAACATCGCCATGAAGACCTTCAAGATCAGGATCAAGACCACGGAAAAGGCGCTGGAAGACTTCGCCCGCACCTTTGAAGCACTGCAGACCGGGAGGCGTGTGGGGAAAAGGAAGGGCGTATACTTCGCCAGTGTGGAGGCCGCACGTAATCTGGTGACACCTGAGCGTATCAAGCTTTTGACGATGATACGTAAGTACAAGCCAGAGTCCATCTACCAGTTGGCGAGGTTATGTAACAGAAACCAGAAAAACGTGCACGAGGACGTCAAGCTTCTCGAAAGATACGGGATCTTGGAAACTCGAATGCGCCTGGGTAAATCTAGGACCCAGCGTGTGCCGAGGGTGCTCTATGACGAGATTGATCTAAAAATCCCATTGGCCGCTCAGTCCAAATCGACCACGGCCTGAATCTCAAGGAGAGTATCCG
>VBAO01000024.1:0-10960 GCA_005883865.1 Candidatus Segetimicrobium genomatis | reverse complement strand
ACGCCTTACGGACGCAGCAGCGTCTTGATCGCGCGGCGCTCGTCCATCGCGCGGTAACCCTCCGCCACCTGCTCGAGGGGCAGGGTCAGGTCGAAAACCTTGCCGGGGTTGATCTTTCGGTTCCACACCAGGTCGATCAGCGCGGGCAGGAAGCGGCGCACCGGGGCGGGACCCCCGTGGAGGTGCACGTGAGCGTAGAATAACTGCTCACCGTTGAGCTCGACCCCGTGCGGGACGCCGACATAGCCCACGTAGCCTCCCCGGCGCGTGGAATGGATCGCCTGCATCATCGACTCCTGGGTGCCGACGCACTCCAGCACCGAGTCAGCACCGATTCCATCGGTCAGCTCCTTGATGCGGCCAACGCCCTCGTCACCGCGCTCGATCACAATGTCGGTCGCGCCGAACTCGCGGGCGAGCTTCTGCCGCGATTCGTGACGGCTCATCGTGATGATCCGCTCGGCGTCCATCTGCCTGGCGGAGAGCACACCGAGGAGGCCGACCGCGCCGTCACCGACGACCGCGACCGTCTTGCCCGGCTTCACGTTGGCCGCGTCGGCGGCGAACCAGCCGGTGCCCATGACGTCGGAGAGCGAGCAGGGGCGCCTGCGCGGTGCTGACGAACTCGGCGTGCTGGCACGACGATTGGTATCCGACCTGACAGTTGGGACAGGTGTTGTCGGACGCGAAGAACGAACCGATGACGAACTGGCCGGGCTTAATCGAGGTGACCGCGCTGCCGACCTCCTCGACGATGCCGCAGTACTCGTGCCCCATCGGAGTCGGCTGAGCGACCGGGTTGATGCCGCGGTAGGGCCACAGATCAGACCCGCACACGCACGTGGCCGAGATCCTGATGATGGCATCCGTCGGCTCGATGATCGTCGGGGCGACGCGCTCCTCGAAACGCACATCGCGCGGGCCGTAGAGAACAGTTCCACGCATGATTTACCTCCTTGTCGTAGCGGGCGCCTTACGATTCTCGCGAAGGCACTCGCCGCCGGTGAAGAGAGAGCGAGGCCCCCCTAGGCCCGCCGGCAGACGATGTTCATCCAGGTGTGCCGGAACCTCAACTCCTCACCCACGAGCACCGGGGCCAGCCCCGCGAGATCGCCCGCCCGGGTGTCGAGCAGCGCGACCCGGACGCGGGCGGCGACGTCGGCCCGAACTCGCGCACCTGCGCCCCGCCCGTGCGGCCCGTGACGGTGAACCCGCACGATGTCAGCAGCGCCTCGAGCCCGCCTGGGCTGTAGACCGCGACGTGCGAGGGATCGCGCAGGCGCTCGATCTCGTTCTGCCGGGCCCGCTTCGCCTCGTCCGGCGACCCCACGGTGTCGCCGACGGCGATCCTCCCCCCGGGGCGGCACACGCGCACCATCTCCTTGATGACCCGACGGGGCTCTCCGTAATGGTGGATCGCCAGCGTCGTCGTCACCAGGGTAAACGTCCCGTCCGGGAACGGGAGGCGCTCCCCCTCACCGAGCACCAGGCCGAGGGAGTGGGCCCCCTCGACGGAGAGCTTCCGGGCGATCCTGAGCATCTCCAGCGTGAGGTCGAGCCCAACGGCCATCCGGACGTGCGGCGCGAAGGTGGCGAGCAGGCGGCCCGGACCGCAGGCCACGTCGAGCAGGAGGTCCTCCGGTTCCGGCGCCACGAGGTGGAGCAGAGCGTCCAAATGCGACAGCCGCTCGATCGCCCGGTTCGCGGCGAACAGCTCGGCGGTCTGGCTGAACCGTTCCCGGTTCAGGCGGTGGGGGGTGGAGCTCACCTGTGCCTCACGCAAGCGGTACCATCCTGCGGGTCCGGGACGCGAACGTCGCCACCTCAGTATAGCCCATCCCCCCCGCGTACGCCGCCGCCCGGTCGAAGTCCCGGCCCACATCCTCCGGGATGTGCGCATCCGAGTTGATGAGCACCGGCACCCCGGCACGGCGGCACGCCTGGAGGAACCGCGGAGCCGGGTAGATCTCTCCCACCGGCTTGCGCCACCCGGCCGTGTTGATCTCCACGCAGACGCCGGAGGAGGCGAAGGCGGAGGCGGCCGACTCGTAGAGATCCGAGACATCCTCGGCCGGACGATGGCCGCACACCTTGATGACGTCGGCGTGCCCGATGAAGTCGAAGAGGCGGCTCTGCGCGGCCTGCGTCAGGATCCGGAAGTACCGGCGGTAGGCGTCCAGCACGTCCCGCCCCGCCCACTCCCCCGCCCGCGAGAGATTGTCGAAGTCCCACCACGGGCCGCCGGGCTCCTCGGGGGGGAGCCAGTGCACGGACCCAATCGCATAGTCCCAGGGGTGCGCGCGGATCGCCCGCTCGAGTTGGGCCTCGCACCCCGGGAAGAAATCCCATTCCACTCCACACCTGACCGGCAGCCCGGCGCCGCGCGCCTCCTCGATCAGCCGCAGGTAGCTGTCCAGGTGCTGGGTGTTCTCCTTGTCGACCCACGCCGGAACGTTGGCCGGGTACAACGTGCGCCACTCTCGGAACCGGTGCGGGTGTTCGCTGAACCCGATCTCGCTGAGCCCGCGGGCGCGGGCCGTCTCGACAAACCGCCCGAGCCACTCCAGGGCCCAGGGGCCGCGTTCGAGGTGCATGTGGTAGTCCGCCGCCACCGTCTCCACCGCCCCCAGCGGTCCTCAGCGCAGGACGATCCCGCCGTCCACGACCAGGGTGTGCCCGGTGATCGAGGCGGCGTCGTCCGAGGCCAGGAACACCACCGCGTTGGCGATGGCCTCGGGGGCGCCGACCCGCCCGAGAAGCGAGACCGCCCCCAGCCGCTTCCGCGATTCCTCGGTCCAATCCGGCCGCGACTCGATGACCCCCGGGGCGACCGCGTTGACCCGGATGTGGGGAGCGAGCTCGAGGGCGAGGCGCCGGGTCAGCATGACCACGCCGGCCTTGCTCGCCGCGTACGGGGCCGAGGTCTCGTATCCCGGACGGGGCGACAAGCCCCCGCCGCTCGCCAGGTTGACGATGACCCCGGACCCTTGGGCCGTCATCAGCCGCGCGGCGGCCTGGGCGCACAGGAACGCGCCCTTGAGGTTGATGCCGAGCACGTGATCCCACAGGGCCTCGGTCACGTCGAGCAGCGGCGCCCGGCTGAACACCCCGGCGTTGTTGACGAGGATGTCCAACCTGCCGAACTCAACTACTGCGCGCACGCCGAGCCGCGCCGCCTCCTCCGCGGTTTCGCGCGCGCCATCGGCGCTCTCGTGGTAGTTGACCACGAGCGCGGCGCCTTCCTGGGCGAGCGCTTTGGCGATCGCCCGGCCGAGCCCCCGGCCCGCGCCGGTGACGAGCGCGACTTTCCCGGAGAACCGGCGCGCCACCCGCGTGCCCTAGCCGGAAACCGTGCCGGTCAGGATGCGCCGCGCAAACGTGCGGCCGTCCGGATGGGTGCCGGCGGTCAGCTCGTTGGCCACCGCCTCGTGGTCGTACGCCACGCGGACGATCTCCGCGCGCCACCGGCCGCCCTCGAGCTCGAGGACCGCAAACGACGGCTGCGGGAGGCCGTCGAATGGGAACCCCACGCTCCCCGTGTTCACCACCACCCCATCCGCGACGTCCCGGACATAGGCCCGGTGAATGTGCCCATAGACGAGCGTGCGGGTGCGGGCCTGCTGGAACATCGTCGCGACGACCTCCGCCGGGGCGGCCGGGTCGAGCGGGACTCCCGGGGCCTCGATCCGGTGCGACGTGGGGAGGCGCCGGAGGTACGCTTCATGGGAAGGCGCGAGCTGCCGGCGCGCCCAGGCGACCACGCTGCCCCCGCCCGGCTCGACCCCGGCGATCCAGACATCGGTGTTCCCGAGGACCGTCGGGTAGGCGCGCCGCATCAGCAGGTCCAGCGCCTCCCGCGGCCGAGGCCCGCCGTATGCGAGATCCCCTCCGTTGATCACGTGATCGAACGGCCCCCGGGCCCCGAGTTCCGCGAGCACCGCCTCGAGGGCCCGCACGTTCCCGTGCACGTCCGAGAACACCGCCACCCGCACCGCGCGTGCCTTATTCACGGCGGCGGGCGGGGAGGTCGCCGTCGGGGGGGATGGCCGCGGGAAACACCCTCCGCAAGAATTGCGTGATGATCCGGGCGGTGGCGCCCCACACCACATCGGCCCCGACCGTATAGAAATAGATGATCCGCGAGACGCCCTCGTGATCCCACAGTTCCGTTCGCAGGTTCCGGGGATCGAGCAGGGTCCGGAGAGGCACCTCGAGGACCCGGTGCACCTCGGCCGGACTCGCCCGCAGCGGATACGGATACGGGATGCTGCCGACGAACGGCGTCAGCATGAACCCCGAAACAACGGTCTCTTCCTCGTCGAGCGGGCCCAGGATCGTCACATCCTGGGCCCGCACCCCAATCTCTTCGGACGTCTCCCGCAGGGCCGCATCGAGCGGCGACTCTCCAGGCTCCACAACCCCACCGGGCAGGGAAATCTGTCCCTTGTGGTGCTCCACCAGGTGGCTGCGCTTGGTGAGCAGGAGCGCGGCCTCCCCCCGCACGTGCACCAGCACGAGCAGCACGGCCGCCCGCCGGACGCCCGCCGGGAGCTCCCGCGGCGGCGGGCCGCCGCGCCGGGCGAGCGCGGCCTGCACGTGCGCGAGGAGCGCCTGGGGCTGGGTCAGGAGCGTTTGCGCGTCGATCACGACCATCCTCCTCAAAACGCTGCCATGATATCATACAGGAGAGTGGACGAGCCCGACCAGCGAATCCGCATCGGAGGACATTGGATGCCCGACCCTCTTGAAGATCCCACGACGATGCGCGGACGCGCGGTCGGCGCCGTGCCGCTCCCCGGCGGGCGGGAGATCACGATCTACGCCGTCCGGCCGGTCGCGATGCTGCTGGCGGCCACCCCCGACGCGGATCGCCTCGCGGCGATGGCGGCGCGGCAGTGCTACAGCGCCGGCAGCGTCCTCGACCTGCCCCAGCCGCTCTCCCCCAAGCAGACGGCGCACCTGGTCAACCGGGTCGTCTCCGCCGGGCACACGAGCTGCGTGGAGCACAATCAGTTCGTCTTCGGCGTGCGCGGCATCTCCCGCAGCTGCTCCCACCAGCTCGTCCGGCACCGAGTCGGCTGGTCGTACGAGCAGCAGAGCCAGCGGTACGTCGACTTCTCCACGCAGGACTACGTCGAGATCGTCGTGCCGCCCACGATCCTCCGGCTCCCGGAGATGCTCGAGTCGTTCCTCGAGCCGGTCAAGGCCGCGGTCCGCGCGTACTTCCTCCTGCGGGACGAGCGGGTGCACCAGGAGGATGCCCGGTACCTGTTCAACAACGCGTTCGAGACCAAGCTGGTCATCTCGGCCAACGCCCGCGCGCTCCTGCACTTCTTCGAACTTCGGACGTGCAACCTCGCCCAATGGGAGATCCGGTGGCTCGCCCATCTGATGCGCGCGGAGCTCCAGCATGTCGCCCCGGAGATCTTCAAGTTTGCCGGGCCGACGTGCATGACCCAGAAGATCTGCTGGGAGGGGCCCCGCGGCGCGAAATGCCCGCGCCTTGGGGCCACCGGCGCCACGCTCCGGGATCGGACCCCGGCGATGCTGGCCGCCCTGGCGGAGAGGACATCCCCATCCTCGTAAGGTATACTGGGGGTGGGGCTCACGAGAGGAGGCAGTGAGGCATGACCTACACCATCACGGAGCCGTGCATCAACGTCAAGGACCGCTCGTGCATCGAAGTCTGCCCGGTCGACTGCATCCATCCTAAGGCCGACGAGGACAAGGGTGAGGTCATGCTGTACATTCACCCGGATGAATGTATCGACTGCGGGGCGTGCGAGTCGGTCTGCCCGGTGACGGCGATCTTCGCCGAGGCCGATGTGCCGGAGCAGTGGAAACAGTACACGGAGATGAACGCCGACTACTTCAAGATGAGCAAGGAGGAGTTCACGGCCAAGTACGGCCGGGCTCCGTAATCCCACGGGCCTAGCGCATCCGCGACCCCCGGCGGCTACCCGGCGCCGGGGGTTTTGGCTTTGGCCTTCCCGAGCACCTTTTGCGCGATCTCCGCGGCCCGTTCCACGTCCGCCTGCGAGACATCGAGGTGGGTCACGGCCCGAATCTGCGTGTGACCCGTGGCGCCCATCCGGACGCCCTGCTCCCGGAGACGCTCGACGGCGTCCTTCGCGGTAATGCCCAATCCCGCGACGTCGAAGAACACGATGTTCGTCTCGACGTGCTCGACCTCGATGCGAATCCCCCGGATCTCCGCCAGCCCCCGCGCCAGGATTTTGGCGTTCGTGTGATCCTCGGCGAGCCGGTCCACGTTGTGGTCCAGCGCATACAGCCCCGCGGCCGCGATGATCCCGGCCTGCCGCATCGCGCCCCCGAAGAGGTGTTTGTATCGGCGCGCGTCCTTGATCAGCGCCCGGTCGCCGGCCAGGAGCGCCCCCACCGGGCACCCCAGCCCCTTGGTCAGGCAGAGGGTCACCGTGTCGAACCCCCGGGCGTGCTCGTGGGCGGGAACGCCGGACGCCACCGCGGCGTTCATCAGCCGCGCGCCGTCCATGTGGGTGCGCAGCCTGTGCCGGCGCGCGACATCCACGACCGCCCGCAGCCGTTCGATCGGCCACACCGTCCCCCCGCCGAGGTTCGCCGTCTGCTCGACCGACACGAGCCGGGCCGGCGGATAGTGAGGCCCCTCCCGCCCGATCGCGCCTTCCACCTGCTCGGCGAGAAACACCCCCCGGATGCCCCGGAGGGGGTGCAGCGTGACACCGGACAACACCGCGGGACCGCCCGCCTCGGAGGTCACGATGTGAGAGGTCTCGTCGAGGATCACCTTGTCGCCCGGCTGGGTGTGGACCTTGACCGCGATCTCGTTGGCCATCGTCGCGGAGGGGAGGTACAGCGCCGCTTCCTTGCCGAGGAGCGCCGCGACGCGATCCTGGAGCGCGTTGACCGTCGGGTCTTCCTGCTTCTGCTCATCCCCGACGGCCGCCTGCGCCATGAACGCGCGCATCCCCGACGAGGGTTGGGTCGCGGTATCGCTCACCAGGTCGATGAACGTGGCCACTACGAGTTCCCGGCCAGGGCGGCGTGGCCGGCGGGGTGCGGAATCGTCGGCGTCTCAGGGATGACCGGCCACAGGGTGCTCAGCAGCGCCGCCACCGCCTCGAGGAACATCCGGTCCAACGTGCCGAACGCGTCCAGGTCCCGCCCATCGATATCGATCTCCCCGATCACCCGGGTGCCGGCGCGAATCGGGACGACGATCTCGGACCTGGTCGAGGCGAAGCACGCGAGGTACCGCGGGTCCTTGCTGACGTCCGGGACGATCTCGGTCCGCCCCGAGGCCGCGGCGGCCCCGCACACGCCCTTCCCGATCGGAATCCGGGTGTGCTCGGTTGCCGCAGGGCCTTTCCAGGGCCCGAGGACGAGCTCCCGATCCTCCACCCAGTAGATGCCCACCCAGTCGTAGTGCGGGAAGCGGTCGTGGAGCAACTCGACCACGCGATCCGGAGCCTCCCGGGGCGCTTCTGTGATGATGGTGCGGATCTCGCTGAGCGCGGGGCCGAAATCCATGGGCGAGAAATGGTTCTCCACCAGATCCCATTCCGCCTTTACGCGAACATACGTTCGCTAGAATCTCGTGCCGGACCCGCATTGGCTCTGGAAGCCGCTCCCGCCTCTGGTAAAATTGTCGTGGAGGGGTGGAGCATGTCGTCGACCCGGCGGGAGATTCTCTCGTACATCAAACGTCGCGGGCCCATGACCGTTCAGGAGTTGAGCCGCACCCTCCAGATCACCCCGATGGGAGTCCGCCAGCACCTCGCGATCCTCGAACGCGACGGCTTCATCCAGTCCAACGGGATCCGACGCGGCCAGGGCCGCCCGAGCCGCCTCTATGGGATCACCGCCGAGGGCGACAAACTCTTCCCCCGGACGTACGATCAGTTCGCCGACGCGCTCCTCGACGACCTGCGGGCCGTCGGGGGCGACGGGAAGGTCGATGAACTCCTCGAGCACCGGCGGATGCGACTGCTGGAACAGTATCGGGCCCGGATGGCCGGGAAGGAGTTCCGGGAGAAGGTGGCGGTCCTGGCGCAGGTGCGCGAGGAAGAGGGCTACCTCGCCGAGCACGCCCAGATCGACCGGGACCGGTTCGTCCTCATCGAGCATAACTGCCCGATCCGCGCGGTGGCCGAAGCGCATCCCCAGGTCTGCCGGTGCGAGATGACGTTGTTTGCGGACGCACTGGGGACCGATGTGGTGCGCACCGACCACATCCTGAGCGGCGCGCCCCACTGCCGGTATCTCATCGCCCGCCCCCGAGAGGCCGGCGCGAAGCCGTAGAGGAATTCCCCCGGTCTCCGGCGGATCAATCTCCCGCTCCTCGAGGTCATTCTTGGGAGGGGAGAGCGATGGCGAAGCTCACCTACTACGGTCATGCGACCTGGGGGGTCGAGACCAAAGGGACCGCGATCCTGATCGACCCCTTCTTCACGGGCAATCCCCTCACATCGGTCACGCCCGCCGACGTCCGGGCCGACTTCATCATCCTGACCCACGCCCACGGCGATCATTACGGGGACACCGTGGCAATCGCCAGGCGCTCGGGCGCGACCGTGATCTCGAACTATGAGATCGTCAACTACTGCCAGAAGCAGGGCGTGACCAACGGGCATCCCCTCCATATCGGGGGCGGGTACATGTTCCCGTTCGGCCGGGTGAAGCTCACGATCGCCCACCACGGCTCCTCGTTCCCCGACGGCACCTACGGCGGATCCCCGGCAGGGGTGGTGCTCGAGGTCGAAGGCAAGCGCCTGTACGACGCCGGGGACACGGCGCTGTTCTCGGACATGAGTCTGATCGGCCAGGCCGGCCTGGACGTGGCCCTCCTGCCGATCGGCGACAACTTCACGATGGGCCCCGAGGATGCGGCGGCCGCGGCCAAACTGCTGCGCGCGCGCACGGTCATCCCGCAGCACTACAACACCTGGCCGGTCATTACTCAGGACCCGGAGGCGTTCAAGCGGCGGGTCGAGGAAGCCACCGAGTCCAAGGTGGTCGTCCTCAAGCCCGGAGGGACGCACACGGCGTGATCAGGCAAACGGCAGGATGAGAAACACCGTGAGGTCCCAGACGATGTGGGACACCACGAGCGGCGCGATCCGCCCGAGGCGGAGGTAGAGCAGCCCCCAGAACCCCCCGGCGACCAGCGCCGCCACGACGAGCAGTGGATTCGCCGCGGCGACGTGCACCCCGCCGTAGATCGCCGTGGCACACGCCCACCCGAGGCCGGGGCCGAGTCTGCGCACGAGCCCCCACTGGACCAATCCCCGCCAGAACAATTCCTCCCCGGGCCCGATCACCCACACCAGGAGGAGCGCGATGACCCACCAGGGCGCCTGCGACCGCAGCGCGTAGACGCCGCCGATCTGCGCCGGGACATGGGGGAGGAGGCGGCCCAGGAGTCCCCGGCCGATCGCGAACACCCCGTAGAGCAGCCCGGCGCCCGCCAGGCCGACGCCGAGGTCCCCCGCGCGGATCCCTTCGTCCCACGGGAACGGCCCGCGCGCCCGCAGCGCAACCAGGCCGAGCGCCCCCACCCCCGCGCCCATGAGCAGCCAGAAGTTGGCCGGCCGCCAGGCGAAGATCACGATCCAGATCGCGACCGCGAGCGGGATCGCCCACACCACGGCCTCGCCGGCATCGGAGGGCCGTCGCTCCGCGGCGGGCATCACGGCTGCGGCGGACAGGTGGGTTCTGCTACAATGGGACCATGAAAGGCGGACACGCCAGCGAAGCGCAGGATTTCGTCCATTACGCCTTCTACAAGTGCCGGCCGGAGTGGCGCCTGCTGCCGGGCGCGCAGAAGGAAGACGGCATCGCCGAGTTCCTGGACGCGGTGGACGGGTTTCGGGACGCGATCATGATGGAGACCTACTCCACACTCGGGCTTCGCGCCGACACCGACTTCCTGCTCTGGAAGGTCTGCCCGGAACTGCCGCCGATTCAGGAGATGGCGGCCGCCCTCAACCACACAGCCCTCGGGCGGCACCTCGACCTGGGGCACTCGCTCCTGGCCATGACGAGGAAGTCGGTGTACACGCGGGAGGAGCCCCTCGAATCGGGGTTCAAGGTGGATCCGGGCGAGGGCACGTACCTCTTCGTCTATCCGTTCGTGAAGACGCGGGCCTGGTACGCCCTTCCGCTCGCCGACCGGCAGCGGATGATGGCGGACCACATCCGCGTCGGGCACGAGTTTCCGGACATCCAGCTCCATACCGCCTATTCCTTCGGCCTCGACGACCAGGAGTTCGTGGTCTCGTTCTCCACCGACCATCCCAAGCGGTTTCAGACGCTGGTGATGAGGCTCCGCGAAGTCGAGGCCAGCCGGTACACGCTGCGCGACGTCCCGATCTTTACTTGCGTCAAGCGTCCGCTCCGGGAGATCCTGAGGTCGCTCGGATAACGTGGAGGCGGCGCCCCGCCGCCCGCGGGAGGGACCGGTGCCCGGGGCGCCGGAGGTCAGCGTTCGTTCCAGAGGGTCTGCGGGCGAAGGTTGCGGGAGATCCCCAACTGTTGCGCCATCATCGTGGTCCACGCGAGGAAGCCGTCGACCATCGTCAGCGCCTCGTCTTCCACCTCGTCGGGGTCGAGCTCCGACTGCTGGGCGTTGCCGAGCATGTCCCCGATGCCGTTGCAGAAGGTCACGACGTCGTCGAGCAGCTCGGACGCAATGCCCCGAGCTCCCAGCCCGACCATCTGGAACCGGATGGAGCGGGACCTGAGACGCTCGCTCTGCGCCGCCGACCACTCGACGAGCTCCTCGAGCGCGTACACGGCTTCCCCGGGGCCGCGCTCCATCACCAGGGTCACGAACCCCTGGCAGCCGCGCCAGACCTGCCGGATGAGTCCGGCGAGGAAGCGCTTCTCCTCCGCGGTCAGCCCCTTAGTCTCTTTCACCTGATGCGCTCCATGCCCCCCGCCTGCTCGATGCGGCGCGGTC
>VBAO01000472.1:1441-4538 GCA_005883865.1 Candidatus Segetimicrobium genomatis | reverse complement strand
CGGCTGCGGAAGACGCCCAACAACCAGGCGTTCCTCCGGTCGATCATCAAGAACAGCGAGGACGATGCCTGAGGCGCCCGTCTCGGGCGCGAAACCGGCCTGAAACCCTCAGAAATCCGCCGGTAAATCGGAATCGAAACTCTGTGCGGCGACCCTGTGTCCGGGGGTCCCCCGCGGGCAGGGATCCCACCCCACCGACCGAACTACTGGAACCAGGTCATTTTGGGTATATAAGCCCTGTAGCCAGTTCGGACCAGGGGTCTCAGTCCAAGATCCCGTTCAGCCAGACAACACACCACACCACCCCAATAACGGTTTCCGGGAGGCGCGATGGCCGAACGTACTCGGCTAGCGGCAGCCGGGCTGTTTTTGGCGCTCACCCTCGGGGTCGTGCCGGCTGTGCTGCCGGTGAACCATGCGGGCGCGGACTCAGGGTCTCCTTCGCTGGATCTCGCGTCGATCATGCCCCTGGTGCTGTTCCGAGGCGGGGCGTTCACGCCAGCCCCCGGGTCGTCGGAACCGCGGATCAATCCCATCGCCTCGCTGGCGGGACCGCGCGCCCGCAGGGTCGAGCCGGGGGATACCCTCACGGGGATCGCAGAGGAAGCGGGCATGTCGGTCGAGACGCTGGCCGCGGCCAACCATCTGTCCCTTGAGGCGTTTCTGCACCCCGGCCAAGTGATCACGCTGCCTCCCAAACCGTCGTCTCATGCACCGGCCATCGCGACCCATACGGCGGCCACGGCGACCCCTGCGCCCGCACCGGTTGAAATGAATCATGAGGTGGCGCCCGGTGAGACGCTCTGGGGAATCGCGCACACGTTCGGCGTCCGCGTGGAGGCGCTGGCGGCGGCCAACAACATCGCGTTGGACGATGTGCTGCATCCAGGAGATGCCCTGGTGGTGCCCGCCGACGGCTCCTCGCCGGCGTCTGCGGGAGCGCATCGAATTCATGTGCGCACTCCGCCCACGCCCGGAGGTGTCGGCTCTCCGGCCGTCTACGAGGAGCTTCGGGCCCATTTCGGGTCCATGCTCCGGCCATCGGAGGGGCGGATCACCTCCCGGTTCGGATGGCGAATCCATCCGATCTTCGGGACCCGGGAGTTCCACACCGGAATCGATATCGCGAACCGCTCCGGGACCCCGGTCCTGGCGGTTGAAGACGGGATCGTACGGTTTGCCGGCTGGAAGGGGGGGTACGGCCGGCTCATCATCGTGGCCCACCCGAATGGGCTGGAAACCGGGTACGCCCACCTCTCGGCGACCCTGGTCTCCGTAGGCCAGCAGGTGGCCAAGGGCCAGGTCGTCGGCCGGATGGGAACCACCGGGTGGAGCACCGGTCCGCACCTCTTCTTCGAGGTGCGCCGCAACGGGATCGCCCTCGATCCCACCTTCTTCCTGGAGGGAGCCACAGGAGCCCCCGCCGCGTCCACGTCCTCCGCTCCGGCGACGCAGGAACGCCCAGCCACAGAGCACCCCACGATCGTCCCCGCGGCCGACCAGTCTCGGTCCGGCCTGGAGACCGGCCCGACCCCATCGCTTCCGTAGAATCCAAGGCTGTGGTATAATTTACTGCTTGTTACCGGGCCGGCCCGCGCCATCGACGTTCGGCGCGGGGGGCGAAGCGAGGGTCCCACGATGAAGAAGGGCATCCATCCAAACTACAAGCAAACGACGGTGACGTGCGCGGATCCACTCGGGAGAACATCCGGGTCGAGATCTGTTCGAAATGCCACCCCTTCTACACCGGTCAGCGCAAGTTCGTTGACTCCGAGGGCCGCGTCCAGAAGTTTGCCAAGAAATACGGCATCCAGCTCTAACGCGTCCGCTCCAGGCTCGCGCACCGCTTCCCCTCGAAGAGCCCTCCCGGGTACAATGGAAGGGACTCAGCAGGAGGCGTGTGTGCATCCCGCGGTGATGAACAGACTGGCGGCGCTGGAGTCCCGGCACGAGGAGCTCACCCGCGCGCTGGCGGATCCTGCGATCTTCGGCGATCCGGGCCGGTACCAGCAGGTGGCCCGGGAGCATGCCGGCCTCAGAGAGATCGTCCACGCCCTCCAGGAATACCGTAAGATCGCCCGCGAGATCGAGGGCGCGGAGGCGCTGGAACGCGAGGCGGACCCCGAGATGCGCCAGATGGCGTCGGCCGAGAAGGCCGCCCTGGTGGACCGGCAGGCTCAGCTCGCGCGCGCGATCGAGCAGATGCTGGTCCCGAAGGACCCCCGGGACGAGCGGAACGTGATCGTCGAGGTCCGGGCCGGGGCCGGCGGCGACGAGGCGGCCCTGTTCGCCGCGGAGCTCCTGCGGATGTACGTCCGGTACGCGGAGCGCCGGAGGTGGAGGTCGGAGACCCTGTCCGCCAGCCCCACCGGCCTCGGTGGGTTCAAGGAGGCCGTTGTCGCGATCGAGGGCCGCGGGGCGTACAGCCGGCTGAAGTACGAGAGCGGCGTCCACCGCGTCCGACCGCCACGGTGGCCGTCCTGCCGGAGGCGGAAGAGGTCGACGTCGTCATCCGGCCCGACGAAGTCCGGCTCGAGACCTTTCGCGCCGGAGGCGCGGGCGGGCAAAACGTCAACAAGGTGGAGACGGCGGTCCGGGTCACGCATCTGCCGACCGGGATCGTCATCGTCTGCCAGGACGAACGGTCGCAGCACCAGAACCGCGAAAAGGCGTTGAGGATTCTCCGCGCCCACCTGCTCGAGCGGGCCGTGGAGCAGCAGCAGGCCGAGATCGCTCAGGCGCGGCGCCGGCAGGTGGGGACGGCCGAGCGCAGCGAGAAGATCCGCACGTACAACTTCCCACAGGATCGGGTGACCGATCACCGGATCGGGAAGACCGTGCACAACCTCCCCGCGGTGCTGGATGGCGACCTGGACGACCTGATCCAGGCCCTGGTGTCCGCCGACCAGACGGAGAGCCTCACGGCCGCCGGCCTGTGATGCGCTCACCCCTCCCGGCCCCGCCGGGCCACTCGGAGGCGCTTCCCGGAAGCCGCCGAGACGCGTGGGCGTGGGGAACCCGGCGGCTGCGGCGGGCGGGGCTCGCGGGGGCGGCCGCCGCGCTCGAGGCGGAGGTCCTGCTTCGCCACGCGGCCGCC
>VBAO01000472.1:0-1375 GCA_005883865.1 Candidatus Segetimicrobium genomatis | reverse complement strand
GGCGGCGCGAGTTCTTTGGGCTCGACCTGGTCGTGGACGACCGCGTCATGATTCCCCGCCCCGAGACGGAGCGGCTCGTCGAAGCGAGCGTCGACGCCCTGCGGGATCGCCCCGATCCGCTCGTCGTCGACGTCGGCACAGGGAGCGGTGCGATCGCCATCGCACTCGCCCGGATGCTCCCCCGTGCGCGGGTGCTGGCGACCGACGTGTCGCCGGGCGCGCTCGAGGTGGCCCGGAAGAACGCCGAGCGCTGCGGCGTGGCGCACCGCATCGCGTGGGCCCGAGGCGCGGGACTCGAGCCGCTTGCGCCCTTGGGGATCCACGGGAACGTCGACGCGGTGGTCTCGAACCCGCCGTACATTCCGACATCGGAGATCCCCCGCCTCCCGAGAGAGGTGCGCGAGCACGAGCCGGCGGTCGCGCTGGACGGGGGGCCCGATGGGCTTCGCGTGCTTCGTGAGGTCGTCGCGGGGGCCGCGCGCTATCTGGCTCCGGGCGGCGTCCTGGCGCTCGAGGTGGCGGCGATGCAGGACCAGGCCGCGAGCGTGGCCGCGCTGATCGCCGGCGTGGGCGGGTTCGATCCGCCCGGGATCGTGCGCGATTACGCGGGGATGGATCGCGTGGTGCTCGCGGTGCGAAGGGGCGATGGACGTCATCGGGGTTGATCCCGCGAGCGAGGAGGTTCCCCGGCGGGCGGTCCAGGTGCTGAGCGGGGGCGGGTTGGTCGCGTTTCCCACCGATACCTTCTATGCCCTCGGCGCCGATGCGCGCGATGAGGCCGCGGTGGTGCGGGTCTTTGCCGCCAAGCAGCGCCCGCGCGGTCAGCCGTTGCCGGTGCTGGTCGCCGATCGGGAGCAGTGGCGGACGGTGGTCGCGGATCTCCCCGAGGCGGGGCTGCTCCTCGCCGACCGGTTCTGGCCCGGCGCGTTGACGATCGTGTGCCGGCGCGGGCCGGGCATCCCCCCGGCGCTGGTGGGGGGCGGCGATGCGATCGGAGTGCGCCAGCCGGCGCTGCCGGTCGCGGTCGGCCTCTGCCGCGCGTTTGGAGGGCCCGTGGTCGGCACGAGCGCAAACGTCCACAGCATCCCCGCCCCCATCACGGCGACGCAGGTCGCCCTCGACCTCGGGGCGGAGGTGAACCTGATCCTCGACGGGGGACGCTGCGCCCTCGCCCGCCCCTCGACCGTGGTCGACGTGACGCGCACGCCCCCCGTCGTCGTGCGGGCGGGGGTGGTGACGCTCGCGGCCCTGCGCGAGGTGCTCGGCGCGGTGGCGGTCCGCTAGGTAGGCCGGGCAGGGTTCCCCCCGCCAACGCGGAAGGGAACGCGGAAGGGCACGGCGTTTCGCCAAGGGAGGCGAACACGATGGAGGAGCT
>VBAO01000482.1 GCA_005883865.1 Candidatus Segetimicrobium genomatis | reverse complement strand
CTCCTCGCCACCTGGGGATCCCTCCCCCCCGACGACCTCATCGCCACCGTGACCGCGTTTGCGGCCGACGCGATCGCCCTCAACATCGCCCGGTTCGTCGTGCCCCGCCATGCGATCGACGAGGTCGTTGCCTCGGGCGGAGGCGTGCACAACCCCACGCTGATGCGCCGCCTCGCCTCCGCGGTGGCGCCCCTCCGGGTCCGGCCGATCGATGAGTTCGGCGTCCCGTCCGACGCCAAAGAGGCGCTCGCGTTTGCGCTGCTGGGGCACGCGAGCCTGATGGGCCGCCCGGGGAATCTCCCCCGGGTGACCGGCGCGCGCCACGCGGACGGCGCCGTGAGCGGCAGGCTTGGCGAGGTGCGCCGCCTGCTGGAGGACGGGGTCGACCGGGCGTATCCAGGCGCCGTTCTCGAGGTGCACCACCGTGGCGAGGCCGTGATCCGGTGGGCGGTGGGGTCTCGCTCGCTGGTCCCCGCCCGCACGCCGGCCGCGCCCGACACCGTGTACGATCTCGCGTCCTTGACCAAAGTGGTCGTGACGGTGCCGCTGATTTTGCAGGCGGCCGCGGAGGGACGCGTCCGCCTCGACGATCCCGTCGCCGCGTACCTGCCCGAAGCGGCCGCGCCGGCGATCACCCTGCGACATCTGCTCGCCCACTCGAGCGGGCTGCCGGCCTGGATCCCGTTCTACCTGGAGGCGGCCGGATACGATGCCGTGGTTGCGCGCGCCGCCCGAACCCCGGCGGCGGCCGCGCCGGACACGCAGGTGGTCTACAGCGACCTCGGGTTCATCCTGCTCGGCGAAGTGGCGCGCCGGGCGCTCGGCGCCCCGCTCGACCTCCTCGCCCGAAGGCGGATCTTCGCTCCGATCGGGATGGCGGACACGGCGTACCTCCCCGCCCCCGCCCTTCGCGACCGCATCGCGCCGACCGAGGACGGCACCGCGATCGAGCAGACGATGGCCGGCGACGCCGGCCGGCGGCACACGTGGAGGCGGTACCTCATCTGGGGCGAGGTGCACGACAGCAACGCGCATGCGATGGGCGGGGTCGCCGGGCACGCCGGCGTGTTCGGCACCGCGGACGACCTGCTCGCCTACGTTCGCATGTGGCTCGCCGGCGGGCGGACGCCCCGCGGGGAGGTGCTTCCTCCGGACCTCGTCCGCGAGGCCACGGCCGCGCAGGCGCCCGCGCGCACCCGCGGGCTCGGCTGGGCGCTCAGCGGACCTCAGGGGTGGTGGGGGGACTCGCTCTCTCCCCGGGCGTACGGGCATACCGGGTTCACCGGCACCTCAATCGTGATCGATCCCGAGCACGACCTGGCGATCGTCCTCCTCACCAATGCGATCCACCTCGGCCGGGACCGCACCGAGATCCTCACTCTCCGCCCCAAGATCGCCGCCGCGGTGGCCGCCGCCCTGCTCTGATCGGCCGCAGGGCGGCGGTTATTGAGACCGCTCGGCTCTCCGCAGCACCATCCAGACGACCAGGTCCCAGGCGTTGCGCACACCGATGACGAGGAGGAGGACGCTGGCCGATGCCAGCCCGTCGAGCGCACGCCCGAGCAGGCCGACCTTGAGCACCCTGATGCCGGCGTCGCAGTACAAGACGTAACCGACCAACGGCAGGAGCACGTACCACACCACATCGCCCTTGTCGATTTGCCGCCTGCGATACCGCTCGCGGGTGCGCGGCAGCCGGCTGATCGTGTAGCCGATGTCCCTCCGGCCAGGAGGTAAAAATTCTGCCAGTCGTGCGCGATCATGAAGGACCTCCGCGGGCTGCAGCCCGTTGTTGCGCCAGGTCTCAGCCTCCTCCCCTTCGCTCCGATCGTGACGACAGCCGGAATTTTCCATTTGGGTTCCTGGACTCCTCTCATCAACCACGCGCGTCCCCACCCACAGCTCGCAAGGGGAAGGCACCGGTCGGTCGTCACGATCCAGGCGTGTGCGTCGATTCCACACGGAGTCGGCGAGCGGGAGGATCGGCCGCGACGGCCCGAGAAACCTGCTCGCCCATGGAATATTTTCTCGGCGTCGACGGGGGCGCCACGAGCACGGCCCTGGCCATCTGCGATCGCGAAGGGCGCGTCCTCGGCATCGGCCACGGCGGCCCGAGCAACCACATCCTGGCGCCCGGGGGGGAAGCGCGCGCCCGGCAGGCGGTGGAAACCGCGCTGGACGCCGCCGCGACCGCGGCCGGGCTCCGGCGGATCGAGTTCGAATCCGCCCAACTGGGGATGACGGGCA
>VBAO01000023.1 GCA_005883865.1 Candidatus Segetimicrobium genomatis | reverse complement strand
GCCGGATCTTGCGGTCCAGCACGAGCGAGACGATGCCCTGGGCCGCCCGCCGCACCCCGTAGGGATCCTCGGATCCGCTCACCGCCAGACCGGCGGCCAGCGCGCCCAAGAGGCTGTCGAGCTTGTCCAGGAGCGCCAGATAGGCGCCCACCGGCGTCCTGGGCGGCACGGGCCCGCGCGGCAGGTATTGCTCGCGGATGGCCTCGGCGACCGGAGCGGGCTCCCCGTCGAGGCGCGCGTAGATCCCGCCGGCGATGCCCTGCAGCTCGGGGAACTCGCGGACCATCTGCGTCACGAGGTCGGCCTTGCAGAGGTCCGCGGCCCGCCGGAGGTGGGCGGCCTGCTCCTGATCCAGACCCAGCGCTCTCAGGAGATGCTCGGCCAGCCGGATGAGCCGCTGTCTCTTCTCCGCCATCGTCCCCAACTTTTCATGGACGACGAGGTCCGCGAGCGCAGGGATCCTCGCCTCCAACGGGCGTTTGCGATCCTCGTCAAAGAAGAACCGCGCGTCGGCGAGCCGGGCCCGGAGGACCCATTCGTTTCCTTCGCGGACGGCTCGGAGCCCGCGCGCCCCGCCGTTTCGGATGGCGACGAACCCCGGGAGCAGCCGGCCGCCCGCGTCTTCGACGGCGAAGCACTTCTGATGGTGCTGCATCACGGTGATGAGCACCTCTCGCGGCAGCACCAGAAACTCGGGCGCGAACGTGCCGGCGAGCGCTTCCGGCCACTCCACCAGCTGGACCGTTTCCTCGAGGAGGTCGGGATCGAGGATCGGCCGGCCGCGGACGCCCCGAGCCGCCCCGGCGGCGGCCAGGGTGATCCGGTGGCGCCGGGCGGAGGGATCCAGGAGCACGCGGTGCTGTTTCAACGCTGTCTCGAAGCCGCGGGCGCCAGCCACGGTGATCGGGTCCGGGCTCAAGATCCGGTGGCCGTAGGTCACCCGGCCGGACCGCACCCCGGCGAACGTCAACGGCACGACCTTCCCCCCGAGGAGCGCCAGCACCCAGCGGACCGGGCGGGCGAATCGCACTCCGCCGGGACCCCACCGCATCGTCTTGGGGAACGACAGCCCGGATGCGAGCGACGGAAGGACGTCGGTGAGCGCCGTGAGCACGGGCCCGCCCCGCGACCGCAGCCGCGCGAAAACGTATTCGCCTTGAGCGGTCGTGCGGCGCTCCAGCGCAGACGCGGGCACGCCCTGGGCGCGGGCAAATCCCTCGGCGGCCTTGGTCGGGCTTCCGTCCTCGGCGAACGCGATCCGGGCTGCGGGGCCGCGGACCTCCCGGACGAGGTCCTCTTGTGTTTGGGCCACGTCCTCGACGATGAGCACGATCCGGCGGGGCGTCGAATACGCGGTGATCGCGCCGTAGAGGATTCGCGCTGCCCGGAGCGAGGCCGCCGCGGCCTCGCGAATCTGCCGCACGCCCTCCCACGCCGCGACCGGAGGGAGCTCCTCGGTGCCGAGTTCGAAGACGAGGCGCGAGCCCCGCTCCCGATGCCCACCCCTCGCCCTTTCAGCGAGGGGCGCTTGCCGCCGCGCCCGCCTACGCGGCATGGACGCGGCCGCGGAGCAGCGGCCAGCCCATCTCCTCCCGGCGGGCGAGGTACAGCTCGGCACACCGGCGGGCCAGCGCCCGACACCGCCCCATCAGCGATGCCCGCTCCGCGACCCCCACCGCGCCCCGCGCGTCGAGCAGGTTAAAGACGTGGGAGCACTTCAGCACATGCTCGTACGCCGGAAACGCCAGCCGGGCATCCGCGCAGCGCTGCGCCTCATGCTCATACGCCTCGAAGAGATGGCGCAGCAGTGCGACATCCGCGGTCTCGAACGCGTAGGTCGAATGCTCGACCTCCTCCTGCCGGCGGATCTCCCCGTACGTCACCCCGTCGGCCCAGATCAGGTCGAACACGTTGTCCTTCCGCTGAATGAATTGCGCGATCCGCTCGAGCCCATACGTGAGTTCGGCCGAGACGACCGCGACCTCCATCCCGCCCACCTGCTGGAAGTACGTGAACTGGCTGATCTCCAGGCCGTCGAGGAACACCTGCCAGCCGAGCCCCGAGGCCCCGAGGGTCGGCGCTTCCCAATCGTCCTCCAGGAATCGCGGATCGTGGTCGCGCAGCTCGAACCCCAGCGCGCGAAGGCTCCCCAGGTACAGGTCCTGCACGTCGTCCGGCGCGGGCTTGAGCATCACCTGATATTGAAGATGCTGATAGAGGCGGTTGGGGTTCTCGCCGTACCGCCCATCGGCCGGCCGCCGGCTCGGCTGCGTGTAGGCGACCTTCCACGGCTCTGGGCCCAGCGCGCGGAGGAAGGTGGCCGGATGCATCGTCCCGGCCCCCACCTCAACATCGTACGGCTGCGCGATCACGCAGCCGTACGCGGCCCAATGCCGTTCAAGGGCGATAATGATGTCTTGAAACGTCATCCGTCCCTTCTTCGAGGGAACGGATGGTCGATCCTGTCCGGACCGGCTATCCGATGCCGAGCGGTTCTTCCTCGCGCTCCCGCCGCAGCGGAACGGATGTCAGGACCGTGGCCACGGCCAGGGCGGCAAACCCCGCGGCGGCCCAGGTCAGGGGCAGCTCGATCACGCGATCCTCGGTGTGGACCCGCACTGTGCCGGGGCGCCCCGGCCGCACCGCGCGCCGGATATCGTCAATCGCCGACCCGAACAGGGCGATCGCCCGCTTGGCCCTCTCGAGATCGATCTCCATCGAACCACCTCCGCGCCTATCTTATCACGCGGGGGGGGCCTCGGCGAGGCGCTTGATCACCTGGGGGGCGCGCAACCGCACCTCGAGGCGGTGTTCCAGGTGGACCTGCACCAGCCTGCCCAGTTCGGCCCGCTGGGCCGGGGTGATCCGGAGGCGGCCCCACTGTCCGTCGGGCGCCGTGGTGAGGTACTCACACGCCCCCAGCACCCCGCACGACACGCTCATCGCCTGCGCGTCGTGCGGCCGGCACGATGGGCACAAGGCTCCCCCGTTCGGGGGACTGAACGCCCAATGCTCCGCGACCCCCCGCGCGCGCGGGAGGCGGCGCCCGCACTCGACGCACGCCGAGGTCTCGGGTTGGTAGCCGAGGAGGCCGGCGAGGCGCAGGCCAAACCAGAGGGTCACGATCTCCGCGTCCTCGGCGCGACCCCGGTCCAGCTTCTCGAGGGCATCCCCGGCGAGGAGGAAGACGTCCTCGTGCCGGTCCCGTTCCGCGAGGCCGCGGTCGACGAGCTCCACGATGTACGCGGCATAGGCGGCGCGGAACAGGTCCTTGCGGACCCCCCCGAACGCCCTCACGATCTCGGCCTGAGCGATGACGTCCAGCGTCCGCCCGCGGGCCAGCATGAGCCGCGCGTGCGTAAACGGCTCGATCCGGCCGCCCAGCCGGCTCGTGGGCCGCCGCACCCCCTTGGCGACCGCCCTGAGCTTGCCGTTCTCTCGCGTGAAGAGCGTGACGATCCTGTCCGATTCCCCGAGCGCCCGCTGGTGGAGAACGATCGCCTCGGCCTTATAGACCGGCATGACGGGTCCGCGCCGATCTCCGCGTGAACGGGATCGGGAGCAGGGCCGGGAGCGAGACCACAGCCGGCGCGCCCCGGGGACCCGCGATGATCACGGTCTGCAGGCCGAACTCCTCCATGACCTGGCGGCAGGCGCCGCAGGGAGTAAGGGTGATCCCGGCGGGCCCCACGACCGCGATCGCCACGAGGCGCCTCCGGCCGTTCGCCACCGCGGTATGGATCGCCACCCGCTCGGCGCACAGGGTCAGGCCGTAGGAGGCGTTCTCGACGTTGCACCCCGCATAGATCGATCCGTCGGCCGCCAGCACCGCGGCCCCGACCGGGAACTGGGAGTACGGGGCGTACGCGCGCCGTAGGGCGCGGGTCGCGGCGCGCACCAGCCGCGCATACTGCGCCGGGAGGCGCTGGGGCGGGGCGAGCGGCCGGCGCGGCCGCGGGGACGAGCGGCGGCGGCCCGCCCGCCGGGCCGCGCTCATGACAGCCACCGGGTGAACCAGGCCAGCGTCCGGGACCACGCGTCCCGGGCCGCGTCCGGCTTGTATCTCGACCCGGTGTCGTTGAAGAACGTGTGATCGGCGCCGGCGTAGATATGCATCTCGTAGGTGACCTTCGCCTGATCGAGCGCCTGCCGGATCGTCGCGATGCCGGGGTTGACGAACGTATCGAGGGAGCCGTAGAGCGCGAGCACCGCCGCGCGGATCTTCGGCACGTCCTCGATCGGCGGGTTGGGACCATAGAACGGCACCGCGGCCCGCAGGTCGGGGGTGCGCGTCGCAAGCCTCCACACCATCCCGCCCCCAAAGCAGAATCCCACCGCCCCCTGGCGGTCCGGGCGCACGGAAGGGAGCCCCTGGAGGTACCGCACCCCTGCCTGGAGCATCCCCACGAGCTGGTCGGGCGGCGTCCGGACGAGCAACGCCGTCACCTGCGCGGAATCCTCGGACACGTTCGTCCCTCCCCCCGGCGACGCCAGGTCGACGGCCAGCGCGGCATAGCCGGCCTTGGCGAGCCGCCGGGTGACGTCCTTGTGGTGCTCGAGGAGGCCCCGGTTCTCGTGGACGACGCTCACCCCCGGCGCGTTCGGCTTGTTCCGCGGCAGGGCGAGGTACGCCAGGATCGTGGTCCCGCCGAGGGGGAAGGAGACGGCCCGGGCCTCGATCGCGGGGTCATCCGGCGGCACGGTCGTCCCCGAGGCCTGGGCGAGGGCCGGCGCCGGGCCGCCGGCCGCCTGGGCGATCTCATCGACCGAGGCCCGAACCCCGCGCCCGGCGAGCACGGCCAGGCCCGCCGCCGCGCCGCCCGACAGCACCGCGATGCGCCGCAGGAACTCTCGACGCGCGAGGCGCCCCGAGCGATAGTCATCGGTCCATTCGTCGAGGATATAGCGCTCCAGGTCGGTCATCGATCCCTCCTCACCGTTGCCGCCGCAGGCGCGTGGTGCGCGTCCACGCTACGAGGCCGCCCCGCGGCGGGCGCGCGCCTGCCGCGGCTGCGCCGGGATGGCGAGGCCGCCGGAGATGACCAGCTTGAGCCCGTCCTGGACGCTCATCGGGAGAAAATGGATGTCCCGCTCGGGCAGCATCACGAGATAGCCCGACATCGGGTTGGGGGTGGCCGGGACAAACACGTTCAGGACCCGTTCCCCCACCCTGGCGGTCAACTCCTCCTGCAGCGGGCCCTCGATTTTCCCGGTGACGAACCCGATCTGGTACAGCCCCCGGCGCGGGTACTCCACGAGCACGACGTGTTGAAAGTCCTGTCCCCCCTGGAGGAGGCTCATGCTCATCTGCTTCACCGTCGAGTAGATGGTGCGGACGAGCGGGATTCGCTGGAGCGCGATATCGACCCCGGCGAGCACGCGACGGCCGGCGAAGTTCGTCGCGATCATCCCGATCGCCAAGACCACGACCAGCGTCGCGACGAGCCCCAGCCCCGGCACGGGCCGCCCCAGCCACTCGTAGAGGTAGGGGCCGAGGAACCCGTCCAGGACGTTGAACAACCACGACAGGATGCCGACGGTCACCACGAGGGGGATCAACGCCAGCAGGCCGGCGAGAAAGTACGTCCGAAGACGAAGTCTCACAGCGGGGCGGCTTCCTGGGGCGCCGGGACCGTGCGCGTGATCCGGACCCTGGTGATCCGCTGTCCCAGGGTCTTTTCGACCCGGAGCGTCGCCCCCGGCAGCGCGATCGTCTCTCCCTGGGCCGGGACGCGGCCGGAGAGGGCGTAGACGAGCCCGGCGACGGTATCGACCTCGTCCATCGGCAGCCGGGTCCCCAGGAGGTCGTTCACCTCGTCGATGTGGATGCGGGCGTTGACCAGGGCCGTGTTGGCATCGACCAACTGGATCGGTTTCTCCTCCAGATCGTACTCGTCCTGGATCTCTCCCACGATCTCCTCGAGGAGATCCTCCACGGTCACGAGGCCCGCCGTCCCCCCGTATTCGTCGAGGACGATCGCGACCGAGACCTTCCGCCGCTGCATCTCTTTGAACAGCTCGTCGACTTTCTTGGTCTCGGGAACGAAGAACGCGGGGCGCCGGACCTCCGACACCGATTGCTCGAGCCTCCCCTGGCGCAGCGCGGGAATGAGGTCCCGCATGTACACGACGCCGACGATGTGGTCGACCGTGCCCTCGTAGACCGGGAGGCGGGAGTGACCGCGCTCGCTCATGAGCGAGACCGCGCCGTTGATCGTCGCGTCGGCCGGCACCGCGGCGATGTCGACCCGCGGGCGCATCACCTCGCGCACCACCGTGTCGCCAAATTCAAACACGGAGTGGATCATCTCGCGTTCCTCTTCCTGGATGACGCCCTCCTGCTCGCCGACCTCCACGAGGAAGCGGAGCTGCTCCTCGGTCACGAGCGGGGCCCGGGGCGTGATGTGGCCGCCGAAGGGACGGACGAGCGCCGTGGCCGCAACCGACAGCACCCGAATCAGCGGGGTGGAGAGCCGCATCAGGACGGTGAGCGACGGGGCGAGGGTGAGCGCCAGGCGGTCGGCGTGGCGCGCCGCCAGGGTCTTCGGGGCGATCTCGGCGACGATGAGCACCAAGAGGGTGGTCCCGAGGAACGCGACCCATTCTCCCCCGCGCCCCAGGAGGGAGAACATGATCGACGTGGCCACGACCGAGGCGCCGACGTTGGCCGTCGTGTTCCCGGCCAGGATCATGGTCAGCAACTCGCTCGCCTGATTCAGCAGGCCGTAGGCCGCCCGCGCGCGCGCGCGGCGAACAAGGCGGTTTCCGACACGCTGAAAAACATGGCGACCAGGATGAAGGCGGCGAGCAGCCCTATCCGAAGGCTCAGTCGGGAATCCTCCAAGAAACTATCCTCTCCCGGCAGGATGGAACGCGGGCGGGGGCAACCATAGCTGCACCGCCATTATAACATCTACCCCAAAACCGCGCCGACCCGCGTTACGGGCGGGACGGGGCGCGGCGGCGCGTGGCCCCGATGACGAGCAACACCAGGCACAACACGGCCAGCCCGACCGGCACCCCCGGTGCGATCGTGGGGGACCGGATCATCCGGGGCAGCAGCACCAGCAGGCCCACCGCGAGCGCGAGCACGGCGGCACCCAGAGCCGCTCCGGCCGCGACATCCTTCACCGCGGCGGCGGCGGGGCTATAGTCGGGATGGATGAGGTCGGTCAGCGTCTCGACCGCGGTGTTGAGCAGCTCCGCGCCGAGGACCACCGCCGCGGTCACCGTGAGCACGGCGAGCTCCACGGGCGGGACCCGCGCCCACGCGGCGAACAGCAGCGCGCAGGCGGCGATGACCAGCTGAGCCCGGAAATGCCGCTGGGTCCGGGCGGCGTGGCGAAGGCCCCGGAGGGCGCAGGCGACCGCCACGGGGAAGGACCGGAAGGGCGGAGGTCCCGGGGTCACTTATCGGCGTTCTCGAGCGCCGGTGCCCAGGATCTTCTCGAGGAGCTCCTTTTGCTTGGACCACATCGCCGAGGCGCCGACCTCGGTGTCGTCCTCGTACCCGAGCAGGTGCAGGAGCCCGTGCACCGCCAGCAGCGCGACCTCGTGGCGAATGGGGTGATTGAACTGGCGGGCCTGTTCTCGGGCCCGCTCCAGGGAGATGACGATGTCCCCGAGCGCGGGCTCGCCGCGGACGCCGCCCGCGGTACTCGCGGTTCAGCACCCTGATGTACGCGTCGTCGACCAGCGCCACGCTGACGTCCGTGGGCTGCGGGTGCCCTTCGATCCGGAGCGCCGACATCACGACGTCCCGGATGAAGCTCGTCTCAATAGAGACCTTGTGTTGCAGGTTCGTGATCCAGACGTCCATGCACGGCTCCCGGGGCCGGCGTGGGCTGGTTGATGCAACGTTCGTCCCATCGGAACCCGACCCCTCCTTGAGCCGGGCTCACTCCGGGCGCCCCTCGACCAGCCGGCGCAACCTGACGAGGACCCGCTCCCGCGCGCCGCCCCGGCGGGGCACGACCAGGATCGTGTTGTCGCCGGCGACGGTGCCGACAACGTCGTCCCACCGCATCTCATCGATCGCCTCCGCGACGACGTTCGCGCACCCGGTCAGAGTGTGGACGACGACCACGGACTCCCCGCTATCGACGGAGAGCACGTACCCGGCCACGGCGCTGCGCAGGCGGCGAAGGACATCGACCGGCGACGGCCGATCGGGAAGGACATACCGCGAGCGCCCATCTCGCGAGGGCGCCTTTACCAGCCCGAGGCGCTTGATGTCCCGGGACACGGTCGCCTGGGTCACCGCCAGTCCCTGGCGGCGCAGCGCGGCAGCCATCTCCTCCTGGGTCCCCACCGGCTGCTGGGCGATGATCCCCCGAATCTTCCGCTCCCGGTCGCCGCGAATGGCGTCGCGGGGGGGCCGAGACCGCGAACGCCGCCGCCCGGGATCCCCACCCATCGTCTACCGCCCTCCACCTCTGCCCCCGGCCGCATCGGGGGAGGCGACGTCGCGCTCCACAGGAACGGCCGGCAGGGCGGCGAGCCAGGAGAGGCTCTCGGTGATCGCCCCCCGCACGGCCTGGATCTGCTCCCGGACGCGCTCGGGCGCCGTCCCCCCGGGTGATCGCTTGTTCGCGACGGCCCCGGCCGGGGTCGTCGCCTGGGCGATCTCCGCATCGAGCAGCGGGCTGAATCGCCGGTACTCCTCGGTCGAAAGCTCCCACAGCTCACGGCCCTGCTCCTGCGCGAAGAGCACGATCCTGCCCGCCAGTTCGTGGGCGTCCCGGAACGCCATCCCCCGGCGCGCCAGCGCGTCCGCGATCTCGGTGGCGCCCATGAACCCGCCGCGCAGGCGATCGGCGATCCCACCGACGTTGACGCGGACGCCGTGGAGGATCACGCCCATCACCTGGAGGGAGGCGGTCGCGGTGTCCACCGCGTCGAACACCGCTTCCTTGTCCTCCTGCAGGTCGCTGTTGTACGCGAGGGGCAGGCCCCGGAGCACGGCCAGCAGGGTCACGAGGTCGCCCAGCACGCGGCCGGCCTTGCCGCGGATCAACTCGGCGGCGTCCGGGTTCTTCTTCTGGGGCATGATGCTGCTCCCGGTGCTGATCGTGTCGAGGAGCTCCACGAACCCGAACTCCGCGGTCGTCCACAGGACGATCTCGGCGGCGAGCCGCGACAGGTGGGTCATCAGCAGGGACGCCGCGGAG
>VBAO01000022.1 GCA_005883865.1 Candidatus Segetimicrobium genomatis | reverse complement strand
GCGCGGTGTGCAGCCGCCGCGCCGCGGCGCCGACCCGCGCCCCGAGCGTCGCCTCCACAAACGTGTGGATGTCCTCCGCCCCCTGAATCTCGAGGACCCCGGCGTCCACCTCGCGGAGGATCTCCCGCAGCCCCCCGACCAGGCGGTCGGCCTCCTCGGCCGGCACGATCCCGCACCGGCCGAGCATCGTGGCGTGCGCGATGCTCCCG
>VBAO01000481.1:1831-3116 GCA_005883865.1 Candidatus Segetimicrobium genomatis | reverse complement strand
TGAACAAGATCGCCCTCGGGCCGACGTACATGAACGCGATCACCGCGGCGATCACCGAGAGCGTCCGCCTGCCCATGATCCTGGCCACCGACCGGGACGTCGTGGGGACCGCGGTGCTGACCACCCAGCGACCGACCCCCGGCGCGGAGCGCGTGGTGTACATTCGAAACACGCTCGCCCTCGGAGAGGTGGCGGTCTCCGCCGCCGTGGTCCCCGACCTCGAGCCGCACGCCCGGGTGATCTCCCAGCCGTTCGCCCTGGAGTTCACCGGCGACGGCGCGCTCGTGCCGCCGCTCGCTCCCGCGGCGGTCGCCGGGCGGCCGGATTGGGGGAGCTTCTAGGCCGTGGCGCGCCCCGCGGCGCAAGGCCCTGAAGTGGCGTCCCCCGGCCGGCTCGCGGGCAAACGCGCCCGGCTCGAGGAGGTGCTGCGCGACCTCCGCGGGGTGGTCGTCGCGTTCTCCGGCGGCGTCGACAGCGCCTACCTGCTGGCCGCGGCCCATGACGTCCTGGGAGATCGCTGCGCGGGGGCGACCGCGGTCTCGCCGTCGCTGGCCCGGGACGAGCTCGACTCCGCCCGCCGCCTCGCGGCCGCCATCGGGGTCCGCCACATCGTCGTGGAGACCGAGGAGTACGAGGACCCCCGGTACCGGCAGAACGACGCGCACCGCTGCTACTTCTGCAAGCACGCGCTGTTTACACGCCTCGGCGCGCTGGCCGCGGAACTGGATCTGCCGTGCGTGGCGTACGGCGCGAACGTGGACGACCTCGGGGACTGGCGGCCGGGAATGCGCGCCGCCCGGGAGTTCGCGGTGCGGGCGCCCCTGCTCGACGCCGGGTTCACCAAGTCCGAGATCCGGGCGCTGGCGCGGGCGCGGGGTCTCGCGGCATGGGACAAGCCCGCCTCGCCGTGCCTCGCTTCGCGGATCCCGCGCGGGACGCCGGTCACCTTCCGGGCGCTCCGCCAGATCGAGGAGGGGGAGCGCATCCTGCATGGGCTCGGCTTCCGCGAGGTGCGGGTCCGCCACCACGGCGACGTCGCGCGGGTCGAGGTCCCGCTCGAGGAGATCGCGCGGCTCCAGGAGATTGCCCCCCAATTCACCGCCGCATTCCGCGCGGTGGGGTTTCGGGAGGTGATCGTGGATCCCCGCGGGCTGCGGTCCGGGGCGCGGGCCTTGGGGCCGGGAGCGCCTGAGGAGCCCCGGCGATGAACGAGGAGGCGCTGTCGAGGCTCTTCCGCGACGTGCGGTCGGGGCGGACGAGCATCGAAGCGGCTCTCGCCGAGCTC
>VBAO01000481.1:0-1779 GCA_005883865.1 Candidatus Segetimicrobium genomatis | reverse complement strand
GCCGTGTACTGTCCGGGCAAGACGGTCGACCAGGTGCTCCGCATCGCCGAGGAGCTTCACCGCTCGGGGGCCCCGGTGCTGCTCACCCGCGCCGGCCCCGAGGTCGCCGCCCAGGTCCTCCACGCGTTCCCAGGATCTCACCACGTCGCCGAGGCGTCGCTGGTCATCGTCGGCGGGCTGCCGGCGGCCCGGACCGGGTGCGTGGGCGTGCTGAGCGCCGGGACGGGGGACACCGGCGTCGCGGAGGAGGCCGCGTGGACCGCCGAGGCGATGGGGGCGGCGGTGACGCGGGCCTACGATGTCGGCGTCGCCGGCCTGCACCGGCTCGGCGCCCAGCGGGACCTCCTCGACCGCGCGCGCTCTCTGGTCGTCGTCGCCGGGATGGACGGCGCGCTGCCCGCGGTGGCGGCCGGGCTCACCCGCGCGCCGGTGATCGCGGTGCCGACCAGCATCGGATACGGCGCGCATTTTGGGGGCCTCGCCCCCCTGCTGACGATGCTCAACGCCTGCGCGCCCGGGGTCGCCGTCGTCAACATCGACAACGGCTTCGGCGCCGGGTACCTCGCCGCGGTCATCAACGCCGGCGCGGGCACCGCCACCGGTCCCGAGCCGCAGAGCCCGCGAGATCGCGCAACGCCTGCCCCGCTCCCGGACGCTGATGCGCATCGGCTACCTTGACCTGGGGAGCGGGGCGAGCGGCGATATGCTGCTGGCCGCGCTGCTCGGGGCCGGCTGGGCCGAGGACGCGCTGCACGACGTCGTGGCCCGGCTCGGGGTGCCCGTCCGGCTCGGGGTGAGCCGCGTGCACCGGCGGGGCGTCCCGGCGGTGCGGGTGGAGGTCCTGGAGGAGACCCCCCCGCATTCACGCGCCTATCCCGCCCTCGACCGTCTCCTGGCCGAAAGCCGCATCGACGACGCCCTCCGCCGCCCCGCGATGGCGGTCCTCGAGCGCCTCGCCGGGATCGAGGCCGAGGTCCATAGCATGCCGATCGAAGAGGTGGAGCTGCACGAGCTCGGGGGGCTGGATACGCTGGTCGATATCGTCGGGGTCCTCGCGGGCTTCCAGGCGCTCCGGCTCGACCACCTCACCGCCTCTCCGGTGAACCTGGGGCGGGGGTGGGTCGAGACCCGGCACGGGACCGTCCCGGTCCCGGCACCGGCGACCGCCGCGCTCGCCGAAGGGATGCCGGTCTACGCCGGGGAGGTCGAGGGCGAGCTCCTGACGCCCACCGGGGCCGTTCTGCTCGCCACGCTCGTCTGCGACTGGGGTCCGCTCCCCCCGTTACAGCTCGAGCGCGTCGGCACCGGCGCGGGCGCGGCCGACCCCCCGCGCGCGAACGTCCTGCGGCTATTCGTCGGCGGGGCACCTGGGGCGGTCCCCGCCGGGGCCCCGGTCCCGGATGAGGGCACCGGGATCGACCCCGGCGGCGCGCACACCGAGCGCCTCACGGTCCTGGAGACCTCGATCGACGACATGAACCCGCAACTCTACCCCCATGTGACGGCCCGGCTCATCGCCGCCGGCGCGCTGGATGTGACGGTCATTCCGGCGGTGATGAAGAAGGGACGGCCGGGACACCTCCTGCGCGTCCTGGGGGCTCCCGACCAGGCGCAGGCGCTGTGCGCCCTCCTGCTCGCCGAGACGACGACGCTCGGGGTCCGGACGTATGAGGTGACCCGGATCGCGGTCCGCCGCCGGACCGTGGAGGTGGAGACCGCGTACGGCCCCATTCCGGTCAAGATCGCCGAGGGGTCGTCGGGCGTCCTCAATATGAGCCC
>VBAO01000480.1 GCA_005883865.1 Candidatus Segetimicrobium genomatis | reverse complement strand
TCCCGCGACCGCGTGGTGCCGCGAAAGGCGAATGTGCTGCGCCTGTTCCGGTACATACGACCCCACTGGCGCGCCTCCGCGGGGATTCTCGCGGCCATGATGTTCACCATCGGCATGGACGTGCTGCGGCCATGGCCGATGAAGCTCCTCGTCGACCAGGTGCTGGGACACCAGCCCCTGCCGCCGGGGCTCAGTCGCATCCGGACCTTCCTCCCCCTGGCGCAGGGCGCCGACGGCCTGCTCCTCTGGGTGGTCCTGAGCACACTCCTCATCTACGCGGGAGGAGGGCTCGCGTCGGCGGTCGAGACGATAGCGGCTGTAAAGCTGGGGCAGCGCATGGTCTACGAGCTCGGCGCCGACCTGTTCCTGCACGTGCAGCGACTCTCGTTGAGATTCCACAGCCGCCACCCCATCGGGGACACGATCGCCCGCGTGACCGCGGACCCGTACTGCATGCAGGACCTGGTCAACAACGCGCTGCACCCGCTGCTGCGGTCCGCGGGCACGCTCGCCGCGATGTTCGTGGTGATGTGGCGAGTCGACCCGAAGCTGACCGCACTTTCCGTGCTTGTCACCCCGTTTCTGGCGCTCACCATCCGGGTGTCCGGCGACGCCATGCGAATGCGCCATCGGGAGAGGCGGGATCTGGAAGGACGCATGATGTCCGTGGTGGAGCAGGCGCTCAGCGCGATCCCGGCCGTGCAGGCGTTCGTGCGGGAGGAGTTGGAGCATGCGCGCTTCCGCGCATACGCGAAAGATACCGCCTCCGCCTACCTCCGGGCCATCCGGGCCGATATGCGATTCAGCCTGTTCGTCGGCCTCGTCACCGCCGCGGGCACGGCCGCGATCATGTGGGTCGGCGCCCGGGATGTCCTCTCCGGCCGGCTCACCGTCGGCGCGATCCTCGTGTTCCTCTACTACCTCGGCGCGCTCTATCTGCCGCTGTCCGAGAGCACCAACACCGTCTCGACCGTGCAGTCCGCCGCCGCCAGCGCGGATCGGGTGATGGAGATCCTCGACACGCCGGCCGACGTCCCGGATGGCCCCGAGACGTGGGGCGGCTCCGTGCGCGGCCACGTCCGCTTCGAGAACGTGACGTTTGGGTACGAGACGAACCGTCCTGTCGTGAAGGGGATCTCCTTTGACGCCCGCCCGGGAGAGACCGTCGCGATCGTCGGTCCGACGGGCGCGGGCAAAACGACCCTCGTCGGCCTCCTCATCCGCTTCTTCGACCCCTGGTCGGGGGGCATCGCCGTCGACGGCCGCGACATCCGCCGGCTGAGGGTTCGGGCACTGCGCGAGCAGGTGGCCGTCGTTCTCCAGGAGCCTTTCGTCTTCCCGATGACGGTGGCGGAAAACATCGCGTACGGCAGGCCGAGCGCCACCCGGAGGGAGATCGTGGCCGCGGCCACGGCCGCGAACGCGGACGGGTTCATCCGGCGGCTCCCGGAGGGCTACGACACGGTGGTGGGCGAGAAAGGCGCCACCTTGTCTGGAGGCGATCCGCAATGGACCTGCTGACCGAAGCCAGGCTGTTGGAAGCGCTGGAGCGCCTGATGGCGGATCGGACGACGCTCATCGTTGCCCACCGCCTGTCGACGATCCGGCGGGCTGACCGGATCCTGGTCCTCGACCACGGGGCGCTCGTGGAGCACGGTCGGCACGCGGATCTCATGGCGCGCGGCGGGCTGTATGCGCAGTTGTATCAGCAAATGGCGGCCGCCTCGCGCGAGCCGATCCTCGCGCGCCCGGCGATGGTTGAGGGCGCGGAGACGTGAAGCGGAAGCTCCGGCTGATCGTGCTGGGTGCCGCCGGCCAGATCCCGTTCGCCGGGGTGGCGTGGCAGGTCTTGCACTACCTGGAAGGATTCCGGCGGCTGGGATGCGACGTCTCCTACGTCGAGGATACGCTGGTCTGGCCATACGACGCCGAACGGAACACGATCACGGATGACCCCAGCTACACGGTTGGCTACCTGTCGAGGCTGATGACCTGGGGGGGACTGCCGCACCGCTGGGCCTATCGCGCGGCGTCCCAGGGGGGACGGACGTACGGCCTCGGCGCGCAGGAGCTCTCCCGCCTGTTTGAGCGCGCCGACGCGCTCGTCAACCTGCACGGGGCGACCCGGCTGCGCGATGACCATCTCAGCGTGCCGGTGCGGATCTATTTGGAAACGGACCCGGTTCGTCCTCAGATTGAGATCGCGAAGGGCAATACCGGCACCATCGACCTGCTGGCCGCGCACACGCACCACTTCTCTTACGGGGAGAACCTGGGCGCGCCGGACTGCGGGGTGCCCGTCGGGCGTTTCCACTATTTCCCCACGCGCCAGCCGGTTGTTCTGGACTGGTGGCCTGCGGTCGCCGGACCGCCTCCGGCCAATGCTGTGTTTACGACCGTGGCGAATTGGCGGCAGATCGACAACGACATCGAGTGGAACGGTGAGGCCTACGGGTGGAGCAAGCACGCGGAATTCTTGAAGTTCATGGACCTTCCCCGTCGCGCCGGCGCGGTGTTCGAGTTGGCGCTCGCGTGCGGTGACGCTCCGGCGATTCATCAGCTGGAGCAGCACGGGTGGAGGGTCCGTGACGCGCTGCCCCTGTCGCGAGACATCCTCCCGTACCGCGAGTATATCCTCACGTCGCGCGGCGAATTCACCGTCGCCAAAGACCAGAATATCCGCTTCCGCAGCGGGTGGTTCAGCGATCGCAGCGCGTGCTATCTGGCGGCCGGCCGGCCGGTCATCACGCAGGATACCGCGTTCGGCGGCATCCTGCCTGTGGGCGAAGGCCTGTTCGCCTTCACCACGGTGGACGGCATCCTGGCAGCGCTCGAGACGATCAACGCGAACTACGCCAGGCACAGCGCTGCGGCCCGCGGGATTGCGGAGGGGTACTTCAGGGCCGAGCGCGTGCTGGCAGACCTGATCGATCAGGTGGGGATCTGAGCCGTGGAGGCGAGGCGGCTGATCGTCAACGCCGATGACTTCGGCCGGAGCCTCGGCGTCAACCGGGGGGTCATCACGGCGCACGAGTCAGGCGTCGTGACGAGCGCCAGCCTGATGGTGCGGTGGCCTGCCGCCGAGGAGGCCGCGGGTTATACTCGAGCCCATCGAGAGCTAAGCCTTGGTCTTCATGTCGATCTCGGCGAATGGGTCTATCGTGGTGGGTCCTGGGTGCCGCGGTATCAGGTCGTTGCCCTGGACGACCCCGGAGCGGTCGCCGACGAGGTCGATCGGCAAATCGCCATCTTTCGTGACTTTGTTCGCGAGGATCCCACCCACATCGACTCCCACCAGCACGTCCATATCCGGGAGCCTGTGCGCTCCGTGCTGTCCGGCATCGCGAAGGAGCTGGATGTTCCGCTGCGGCACGCCAGCCCGGGAATCCGCTATTGCGGGGCTTTCTACGGCCAGACGGCAAGCG
>VBAO01000021.1 GCA_005883865.1 Candidatus Segetimicrobium genomatis | reverse complement strand
CCGGGGGTATACGCTCGAGCAGATCCTCGGGTACTACTACACCGGGATCGCGATCGAGCGCCGCTACTAGCCCCCCCGCGCTCGCATGCACCTCTCAGATTTTGACTTCGACCTGCCGCCGGAGTTGATCGCTCAGTCCCCCGCCCGACCCCGGGACAGCGCGCGGCTCATGGTGCTGGACCGGGCGACCGGCAAACTCGCCCACCGCACCTTCCGGGACCTCCCCGCCTACCTCCGGCCGGCCGAGCGCTCAACGACACGAAGGTCCTGCCCGCGCGACTCCGGGGCCGCCGCCCAACCGGCGGGGCGGTGGAGGTGGTGCTGCTGCGATCGGTGTCCGGCGATGTGTGGGAGGCGCTGCTGCGGCCGGGCCGGAAAATCCGGCAGGGCGCTCGGCTGGTGTTTGTCCCCGGGGTCCTCGAAGGCACCGTCGGCGCGCGCACCGACGCGGGGACCCGGATGATCGAACTCGACCACCGCGAGGACCTGCGGCGCCTCCTTGAGCGGGTGGGCGAGATGCCGACGCCGCCCTACATCACGCGGTCGCTCGAGGACCCCAGCGACTACCAAACGGTGTTCGCGCGGGCCGAGGGGGCCGTCGCGGCACCGACGGCCGGGCTCCACTTCACGGGCGGGCTCCTGGATCAGATCCGGGCGCTCGGGACCGAGGTCGTGTTTCTCACGCTCCATGTGGGGCTCGGCACCTTCCGCCCGGTCAAGACCGAGGACATCGCCCGTCATCGCATGGACGCAGAGGTCTTCGAGATTCGGCCCGAGGCATCGGAGGTCCTGAACGGCGCGCGCGGCGGGGGCGGACGGATCATCGCTGCGGGAACCACCTGCGTCCGAGCCCTGGAAGCGGCGGCGGGCGATGACGGGCGCATCCGGGCGGGGAGCGGCAGGACGGCCCTGTTCATCACCCCTGGGTATCGGTTCCGGGCGACGGACGCCCTCATTACCAACTTCCACCTGCCGCGGTCGACGCTCCTGATGCTGGTGAGCGCGGGTGCGCGCGGCCTACGCCGAAGCGATCCGTGAGCGCTACCGGTTCTACAGTTTCGGAGACGCGATGCTGATCGTGTGATCCCCATGCCCCCCATGCGGGGGGCAGGCGGGGGGCGGGGAGGTCAGTCGGGGGTTCCGAGCCGCGTCCAGCCCCGTGTGTGCGGGGCCCACTGCTCGAGGGGGCGGCCCAGGTAGTCGCGGCCCTCCACCGTGTACCCCGCGGCCTCGAGCCGCCGGCGCGCTTCGGCGAAATACCGGTAGTCGAGCTGCCAGGCCCCTCGGAGAGGGTTTCGATAGAGCCCGAGCCCGCCGAGGAGCCTTTCGAGGTTCTGAGCTTCGGAGGGATCCGCCCGGAATTCGACGCTCTGAGTGATGGTGCCGAGCGCTTCGACCTTGGGGTGCTGGGGAGCGGCGGGCGGGGCGCCGCCCGGGTTCACCGCGGTGGCCCGTCCGGGGACCCCCTGAGCGGCCGCCGGGCGCGGGGCGACCGGCCCGGCGCTCGACGGCGCCGGGGTGGGGGCGGCCCGTTGCGCTTTCATCGCTTCGGCCTTGGCCCGCGCCGCCGCGATCTTCTCCTCGCGTCTCATCTCTGGCGAGGAGGGGGGTTGCGGCGGTCCCGGAGGCGGTTGTTCGCTCATCGTCTTCTCCTGCATTCTACATGGCCGGGGGGAGGACCTCAAGGCGGCCCAGGCGGGAAAGGCTCACGGAGATCCTGCTGCGAGGAGGTAAATCCCAATGCCGGTGAATTGGCGCGCGCCGACGACGCGGAACGGCCCCTTGAGCGCCCCAAACAGCTGCTCCTGCATGGGCCGGGTGAACGGCACGCCCACGATCAACCACATCCGCGGGTGCCGGGCCGCCAGTCCCCGGGCCTGCGCGTCGGTGAACAGCGGCGTTCCGCCGCCGCCCGCAAGGAGATCGGCCATGGTCAGGGTGAGCGACGGATGCGGTTCTCGGTAATAGTATGTGAACGCGGTCCGGGTCGCGTTGCTGACGTAGAGGAAGAAATCCCCCGCCTTGACCTGATGTTTCACCAGGGTCGCCGCCGCCCGCCACTGGAAGTGATTGAACCCCGGATCGCCATAATACGACCCCAGCACTGGGACGCTGTAGGCGAGAAGGCCGGCGGTGAGCACGGCCAAGGCCCCATCCCGCCAGCCACGCATCCGTTCCGCCACGTAGAAGATCCCCGCGGCGATGAACATTGCGTAAAACGGAAAGAGAAAAGACAGCCACCGTGGGTAAAAGGTGCCAATCATGAGGGAGACCGCCACCGTGGCTCCAACCGTAACGGCGGGGAGCCCTCCAAGCAGCAGCATGCGACGGCGATCCGAGGCCGTCTTGACCCCGCCGCGCCATAGCATGATGAGAAATGGCAGGAGGATGGCGAATTGGCCGCCCGGCCCCTGCCGGCCGGGGAAGAAGTAGCTGGCCATCCCGAATAGCGACCCGCCAAACGCGAACAGGCCGAGCAGGTCACCGGGATCACGTCCGTTCAGCGCGCTCCCGTGGCTCCACACCGCGCCATGGAGGTGGACCGCCTGAGCCCAGAGCGATGGAACCCACGGAGCGTACAGGATCGCGACCCCTGCCGCCGCGGCCATCCACTTGTCGAGATGCCGGCGCTCGGACACCGCGACCCAGATCCCGTGCGCCAGGAGCACGAGCCATGCAAGGTACTGGGTGTAGACCATCAGGGTCGAGAGCAGGACGTAGCCTGCCCAGCGGGGCATCCCACCCCGGTCCACCCCCGCCAGCAGGGCGAGCGTGGACGCAAGGACGAGCATGCCCACCAGCGCGTACATCCTGGCCTCTTGGGAGATGATGATGTGGAGGGGCGAAACCGCCACCAGGAAGGCGCCCAGCAGGCTCACGGGGGCCGGGAAGAGGCGGCGCATCAGCGCATAAGTGAGGAGCACCGCCAGGATCCCGAAGCAGGCCGAGGGGAGACGGAACGCGGCCTCTCCCGTGCCAAAGATGCCGGCCCACCCCCGCATGAGAAGGTAATACAGCGGGGGATGGAACTCCCCCGCGCGCAGCATCGGGAGGATGTCCCGCCACCGTGACCCCGCGAACCCCGTGACAAAGATCTCGTCGTACGAGAAGCCGGCCCCGAGCAGCGCCAGGCGAAGCGCTGAAGCGATGAGGACGATGCCCGTGAGGATCGCCGCGGGGCTCGCGCGGAAGTCCGAGGCTGGTGACCGGGGCGTGTGGCCCACGGCGTCAACTTCGTCGTTTGGGAACGCCGTCCCTCCGCGCGGGGGAGCGCCGCCGCGTGCTGCGGGCGTTCACGGTGCGCGCCCCTGTGATCGGTGCTATACTCCGGACCGTGACGCTGCGGTTTGAACTGATCCACACCGACCGAGGGACCGGCGGGCGGGCCGGAGTGCTCCACACGTCCCACGGCGCGGTCGGGACGCCGGCCTTCATGCCGGTGGGGACCCACGGGACGGTGCGTGCGCTGACCCCAGAGGAGGTCCAGGCCGCCGGCGCGCAGATCGTGCTCGCCAACACCTTTCACCTTGCGCTGCGTCCCGGCGCCGAGGTGATCGCCCGGTCCGGAGGGCTGCACGCCTTCATGCACTGGGAGCGGCCCCTGCTCACCGACAGCGGGGGCTACCAGGTGTTCAGCCTCGCGCACCTGCGGCGGGTGGCCGATGACGGCGTGTGGTTCCGCTCGCCCATCGACGGGCTGGAAGTGGCGTTCACTCCGGAACGGGTCATCGAGATCGAAGAGCAACTCGGAGCCGACATCGTCATGCCGCTGGACGTGTGCCTGGGGTATCCCGCCGACCGCGCCGCGGCCGTCGAAGCGCAGCGCCGCACCATCCTGTGGGCCCGCCGGGCCAAAGACCGGCACCGGCGGGGCGACCAGGCCCTCTTTGGCATCGTGCAGGGGGGGTTCGAGCTCGACCTGCGGCGGCGGGCCGCCGACGACCTCGTCGCGCTCGACTTCCCCGGGTACGCGATCGGTGGACTCTCGGTCGGCGAGCCGAAGGCGCTCACGTACGATCTCGCCGCCGCCGTCGCCGAGCGGCTGCCCGCATCGCGGCCCCGGTATCTCATGGGGGTCGGATCCCCTCCCACCGTGATCGAGGCGGTGCGCCGGGGGATCGACATGTTCGACTGCGTGCTGCCGACCCGGGTCGGCCGGACCGGGACGGCGCTGACCGGGGCCGCCCCGGTCAACCTCCGGCAGGCACGGTTCGCCGAGGATCTCTCGCCCATCGAGTCCGATTGCCCGTGCGTGGCCTGCCGGCACTATTCGCGCGCCTACCTCCGCCATCTGTTCAAGGCGGGCGAGATGCTGGGCCCGCGGCTGGTGAGCCTCCACAACCTGACGTTCATGGGGCGCCTCGTGGCGGCGATGCGCGAGGCGATCTGCGAGGATCGGTTCGAAGCGTGGAGCCGCGAAGCCCTCGCGCGCTACGAGGCAGGCCGCCTGGAAGGGGATCCCGCGCGTGTCGCAGAACCCTCCGGAACTCTGTCCCGGCCGGAGGGATGAGGGTGGACTCCAAGGTGGCGACGGAGGTCCAGGCGCTACTCCCTCTGCTCGTTGTCTTCGCGGTCTTCTACGCTTTCCTGATCCGGCCGCAGCAGAAGCAGCAGAAGCGGCACCGGGAGATGCTGGGACGGCTCAAAAAGGGGGACCGGGTGCTGACCCGGGGGGGGCTCTACGGCGTGGTCATGGAGGTCAAGGACAACGATCTGATGCTCGAACTCGCGCAGAACGTCCGCGTGCGGGCGGATCGGTCCGCGGTCCAGGCGCTCGTCAAGCGCGGGAGCGCCGGTGGCTAGCGCCGAGGACCGCCCCGCCTCCGCTCCTGCGGCCGCGCGGGCCGCGGGGCGCCCGCTGATCCTCGAGGACATCAAGCGGGATCGGGAGGTCGATGCCTACGTGGCGAAGGCGGACGAGTACACCCGCGCGATCGGGTATACGGAGCACGGGATCCGGCACGCCAGCCTCGTCGCCAACATCGCCGGCAACGTCATGCGACGGCTGGGCCGCGACGAGCGGGCGGTGCAACTGGCCGCGATCGCCGGATATCTGCACGATATCGGCAACGTCGTGGGGCGGGTCAACCACGAGCACACCGGCGCCGTGCTCGCCGGCCGGGTCCTGGCCCGGTTTGGGATGGACCCGCTCGAGATGGCCGTCGTCATGGGGGCGATCGGGAATCACGAGGAGGAGACGGGAGAGGCGGTCAGCGAGGTGGGGGCGGCGCTCATCGTCTCGGACAAGGTGGACGTGCACCGGACGCGGGTCCGCAACGCCGATCCCGGGACGTTCGATATCCACGATCGCGTGAATCACGCGGTGGAATATTCCTTCCTCCGGGTCGACGATGCGGCCCACACGATCACGCTCGAATTGACGATCGACACCCGGTTGTCGCAGGTGATGGAGTACTTCGAGATCTTCCTGCCCCGGATGGCGATGTGCCGCCGGGCGGCGAAGTTCCTCGGGTGCGAGTTCAAATTGCAGATCAACGGCACGACTCTATTATAGGGGGGGACGCCAATGGCTTCTTGGCAGTACAGGTGCAAGTCTTGTGGCAAGACCCACGCCGCATCGCGGCTGCCGGATGGGACGATGTACCTCCGCTGCCTGGTCACCCGGGAGTGGGCGTGGTACGAGCCGTCGAACTTTCTTGTCGTCGCCGGGGTCACCGGTGCCCGTGGTGCGGGCGGCAGCCCACGCGTAGCCGCGTTGAGCGCGAGCCGCGGAAAGGTGGCGGCGCGCCGACGGGCGCCCGCCGGTCGGGCGCGCCGGGCCACAGCCGGGAAGACGTCTCGGAAGGCGCGCAAACGGCGATAAGCGGCCTCCAACGAGTTGGTCTAGGAAGGATTCCATAGAATCACATAGAATCTCATAGAATTGTGTCAAGGACCGTGGTGGACCAGAGAGGTCGCCCGCGCTGGCTGACCCTTGGCGAGGCGGCCCGTTTCCTCGGCGTCGATGTGACGACGCTACGGGGATGGGCCGACGCGGGAAAGGTGCCGGCGTTCCGCACGCCGGGCGGGCACAGACGCTTCGATCCTGCGCATCTCGAGGCGCTCGTCCAGACCGGGGCCGGTGTGCCCGCGGGATCACCGCCCGCGCCGGCCTCGGGGACGATCGCGCCGCGGGAGTGGCTGACGTCCCAGCCGTGGTACGCCCGGCTCGATGAGCCCGCCCTGGCCCGAGTCCGTGGTCACTGCGCCGAGTTGATGCGGATCGTGACCTCGTACATGGGGGGAGAACCCGCGCACCCGGGGCACCCGATCGCCGCCCGGAGGGTGGGAGCGGCGCTCGGGCACGAGGTGGCGGGGTGGGGACTCACGCCCGCCCAATCGATCGAGGTGTTTCTGTATTTCAAACTGCATGTCACCGATGCGCTTTCCGCTCCGCATGAAGGCGGGGCGGCGGGGCAACTCCGATCGATGCGGGACGCCGACGCCTTTCTTGGAGGGGTCCTGCAGGCGATGATGGAGGCCTACGGGGCGTCCCGCGGTTAGCCTTCGTGGACCGGCTTGGATCGGCAGGACGTGGAGCCCCAGGCGTGACGCGCGACGTGCTGCGGGTGGGCACGCGGGGAAGCCGGCTCAGCCTGCGGCAGACCCAGATCGTCCTCGATGCCCTCCGCGCGCGCGTTCCGGGGATTCGCCTTGAACCGGTGATCATTCAGACCGCCGGGGATCGCGCCCCCGCGGTCCCCCTCGAGGCCCTGGAAGGCATCGGGTTCTTCGCCCGGGAGTTGGAGGCCGCCCTCCTCGACGGGCGGTGCGATCTGGCCGTGCACAGCGCCAAGGACCTCCCCACCGACATCCACGGGGATCTGTGCCTGGCGGCGTTCCCCCCGCGGGGCGACCCGCGGGACGTGCTGGTGGACCGCGCCGGCCGCGACCTCGCGACCCTGCCTCCGGGCGCGCGCGTGGCCACGAGCAGCGTCCGCCGGAACGCTCAGATCCGCCACCGCCGCCCCGACCTGGACATTGTGTCCATCCGCGGGAACATCGATACGCGCCTGGCCAAGCTCGATCGAGGCGCCTGCGACGCGCTCTGCCTCGCCGGGGTGGGGCTGGTGCGGATGGGCTGGGACGATCAGATCGCCGAATGGCTCGATCCCGAGGTCATGCTGCCGGCCCCGGGCCAGGGGGCGCTCGCCGTCGAGGTGCGCCGGCGGGACGAGGCGCTGATCGACCTCCTGCGCCGGATCAACGATCGGGCGACGCAGCAGGCGGTCGAGGCGGAGCGGGCGTTCGTGGCGCGTCTGGGAAGCGGGTGCCGGGCCCCGGCGGCCGCCCTTGCCGAGGTCGAGGATGCGACCATCACCCTCGAGGGGCTGGTGGCGCTCGTCGATGGCAGCGTCGTGCGCCGCCACCGGGCCAGCGCGCCGATCACCGAGGCGGAACGGCTCGGCATCGCCGTGGCCGACGACCTCCTGGCGAACGCCGGGCGCATCGTCGATGCGTTCCGCGCGGCGCCGCGCCCGGCTTCCTCCGGCACGGGCCTTGAGGGGGGCGCTCCATGATCCCGCCCGGGCTCAAGGGGTGGAAGGTGGTCATCACCCGGCCGCGCGCACAGGCGGGCAGCCTCCGCACGCTGCTTGAGGCTCAGGGAGCCGAGGTCATCGAGTTCCCGTCGATCCGGGTCGCCCCGCTCGACGACTACGCGGCGGTTGACCGGGCGATCGAGCGGCTCGGAGAGTACCGGTGGTTGGTCTTCACCAGCCAGAACGGCGTCGCGGCGTTCGTGGACCGCCTCCGGGCCTCCGGCCGCGGCGTCGCGGAACTCGGCCGGGTCCGCCTCGGCGCGATCGGCCCCGCCACCGCGCTCGCGCTCGAGCGGCACGGGCACCGCCCGGCCGTGTCTCCGGACAGGTTCGTGGCCGAGGCGCTGGTGGAGGCGATGGCCCGGGAAGACCTGCGGGGCGCCCGGGTGCTGCTGCCGCGGGCCCTCGACGCGCGCGCCGTCCTGCCCGACGGGTTGCGCGCGCTCGGGGCGCTGGTCGACGTCGTCCCGGTCTATCGCATCGAACCGGAGCCGGGACATTCCCCCCGCGCGCTGCGCCGGCTCCTCGACGGGCCGGTCGATTGCGTCACGTTCACCAGCTCTTCCTCGGTGCGGAATTTTGTCGCGTTGCTGGGCGAGGGAGGGCTCCGGCTCCCGGCCCGCACGATCGTTGCCTGCATCGGCCCGGTCACCGCCGCGACGGCCCGAGAGTGCGGGCTAAGCGTCGGGGTCGTGGCCGGGGCCTATACGATTCCCGGCCTGGTGGACGCGCTGAGCGATCGGGCGGGGCGCAGGGTCCCCAGGGGCGCCGCGCGATGACCTTCCCCCTTCACCGGCTGCGGCGGCTCCGGCGGACCGACGTGCTGCGCGAGATGGTCCGCGAGACCACCCTGGAACCGCGCCACCTGGTCGCGCCCCTCTTCCTCAAGGAAGGCCTCACGCGCCCGGCGGAGCTCGAGGCGATGCCGGGGCAGCAGCAGCACACGGTGTCGAGCCTCGTCGAGACCTGCGGTACCTTGGCCGAGCTCGGGGTGCCGGCGGTCATGCTGTTTGGGGTTCCCGCCCGCAAGGACGCCGAGGGCAGCGCGGCATGGGACCCCGACGGGATCATCCAGCACGCCCTGAGGGCGCTGCGGGCCGAGCTCGGCGACCGGCTCGCCCTCATCGGCGATCTCTGCCTGTGCGAGTACACCGACCACGGCCACTGCGGTCTCATCCGCGGGGGAGCCGTCGACAACGACGCCACGCTCGAGGCCTACGCCCGCATCGCGGTCTCGTATGCCGAGGCCGGGGCGGACCTCGTGGCGCCGTCGGGGATGATGGACGGCCAGGTGGGGGCGGTCCGGCGGGCCCTCGATGCGAGCGGGCACCAGGACGTGGCGATCCTGGCGTACGCCGCCAAGTATGCCTCGGCGTTCTTCGAGCCGTTCCGGGAGGCCGCCGAGTCGCGGCCGCGGTTCGGCAACCGCCGGGGCTACCAGCTGGATCCCGCGAACGCCGACGAGGCGCTCCGCGAGGTGCGCCTGGACATCGACGAAGGCGCCGACATCGTGATGGTCAAGCCGGCGCTGCCCTACCTCGATGTCCTCGCCCGGGTGAAGGCGGCGTTCGGCCTGCCCACCGCGGCCTACCAGGTCAGCGGCGAGTACGCGATGATCCGCGCCGCCGCCGCCCGGGGCTGGCTCCAGGAGGACCAGGCGATGATGGAGATCCTCCTCGCGATCCGGCGCGCGGGCGCGGACCTGATCCTGACCTACTTCGCCCGGCCGGCCGCAGAGAGACTCCGGCACGGCTGAGCCCCCCCGGCCGGCGGTCCCCGGTGCGGCCGCGCTCCGGGGCATAGCGCCCGGGCAGGGGGCGTTGTGTAAGGTATGCGCCCGGTCGTCATCATCCCCGTGTACAACGAGGAGGAGACCCTTGCCCAGGTGCTGACGGAGGTCCGCCGCCACACGGCCGCCCCGATCGTCGTCGTCAACGACGGGTCCACCGACGGGTCGGCCCGGATCCTCCAGCGCAGCCTGCCCGGGATCGAGGTGATCACCCACGCGCAGAACGAAGGGTATGGGCAGTCGTTGATCGACGGGTTCGCGTACGCGATCCGGGAGGGATTCGACGTCGCGGTGACCATCGACTGCGACCTCCAGCACGAGCCGCGGCTGATTCCCCGGTTCCTCGAGGTCGCCCCCTCGTTTGACATCGTCTCGGGGAGCCGCTACCATCCTGATGCGCCGGGCGACCAGGATCCGGCCCCGCCCGACCGGCAGCGGATCAACGCGGAGGTCACCCGGATCATCAACGATCTCACCGGCTATCATCTGACGGATGCGTGGTGCGGGTTCAAAGCGTACCGGGTCGCCGGCCTCGCGCGCATGAACCTCGATGAGCGCAGTTACGGGCTCCCCCTCCAGGTGTGGCTGCAGGCCGCGAGGCTCGGGCTCACCGCCACCGAGATCCCCGTCCCGCGGATCTATAAAAACCCCGACCGCCGGTTTTGGGGGGGGCTCGACGATCCGGCCGCGCGCCGCACCTACTATCTCTCGATCATCGACCGCGAGGTGAGCCGGTGGCGGAACTCCTCGTGATCGGCGCCCATCCCGACGATGCGGAGATCGGGATGGGCGGGGCGATCGCGGCCTTCGTCCAGCAGGGGCACCAGGTCGCGATCCTCGATCTCACCGACGGCGAGCCGACCCCGATGGGCTCGCCGGAGCGGCGGCGCGCGGAGAGCGAAGCCGCAGCGCGCGCGCTCGGGGTCCACCGCCGGATCACCCTGCCGCTGCCCAACCGCTACCTCATGGATACCGTCGAGAATCGCACCGCCGTCGCGGAGGTCATCCGGGAGGTCCGTCCCGAGATCGTCTTCCTCCCCTTCGGGGTGGACGCCCATCCCGACCACGTGGCGGCCGAGCGGCTCGGGGAAGCGGCGAGGTTCTACGCCAAGCTCACCAAGACCCAGATGCGGGGCGAGCCCCACTATCCGCGCCGGATCCTGCACTTCTTCTGCACGCACTACCGCCTCCACGTCGCCCCCGCCTTCATCCTGGACGTCACCGATCAGATCGAGCGGAAGATGGAAGCCGTGGCCTGCTACCGCTCGCAGTTCAACGAGGAGCGGGGCAACACCGGGGTCTTGGACGCGATCCGGACCGTCGCCGCCTACTGGGGGACCCGCATCCGCCGGCCGTATGGGGAACCGTTTGCCAGCAAAGAGCCGGTCGGCCTCCGCGGGCTTGGGGATCTCATGTGATCCAGCGGTCGGTCGCCCCGATGACCTACAAGGTGCCGGAGCGCTCGGGCGAGGTGCTGATCACCCCGCCCCTCGACCGCATCCCGGAGCTCCTGGCCGAGGGCCGCGCGCGGCCGTGGGCAGGGGCCCGCATCCTGGGAACGCCGCTCGAGGAATTTCGTCTGAGGCTCCGGCACCGCGCGCTCGCGATCGCCGGCCCGCGCGCGCGGGGCACCGGTCCCGACCCCGGCGCCCCGCTCGTCCTCATGGGCCACCAACCGCTGTTCTTTCATCCAGGCGTGTGGGTCAAGTTCTTTCTGCTCACCCGCCTGCACCAGGATCTGGGGGCCTGCACGCTCCACCTGCTCGTGGACAGCGATGCGTCCGGGCCGATCCAGGCCCCCATCCCGGCGTGGACCGACCAGTTGACCCGGCGCACCGAGACGTTGCTCGATCTCCCGGACGATGTCCCCCTCGAGGCCGTCGCCCCCCCGACCGGAGACACGTGGGGGGACTTCTGCGCGCGCGTGCGCGGCCACTTGAGCACCCTCAGGTCGGCGGAGCCCCGGCGGTGCTTCGACGCCTTCGCCGCGGGCGCCGCCGACGCGAACGGGCGCGCCCGCACCCTGGGCGAGTTTCTCGCGGCCGCCCGCCGCAGCTACGAAGCCCGGTCGATGCCGCCGGGTTATCTCGAGGTGGCGGTCTCGGCCCTCGCGGATACCCCCGAGTTCGGGGCGTTCGCCCTGCATCTGCTGCAGGATCCCGCCGGATTTCGAGGCCGGTACAACGCGAGTCTGGAGGAGTACCGGTCCGCCCACCGTCTCCGGTCGGCGGCCAATCCGTTTCCGAACCTCAACGAGGATGAGGGTTTCGATGAGACGCCCTTCTGGCTCGTGCACGGCCGCCGGCGGGCGCCGCTGTTTGCCGCGCGGAGCGGCGATCGAATCCGCCTGCGCTCCGGCGGGACGCCGCCGGTGGAGCTTCCGGCCGGCCCCGGCGGGATCGACGCCCTGGCCGCCTCCGGCCTCCACATTCGCCCCAAGGCGATCACGCTGACGATGTTTGCGCGGGTGTGCCTCGGGGATCTCTTCATCCACGGCGTGGGGGGAGGCCGCTACGATCGGGTGACCGACACGCTGATCACGGAGGTCTTCGGCCTCCCGCCGCCCCCGTACGTCGTCGCCACCGCGACCCTCTGGCTCCCCGTTGCCGACACCGGGGACGGCGCGGAGGACGGGCGCGCGCTCGAGCGGCGGCTGATGGATCTGCAACACAATCCGGAGCGGTACCTGGCGGTTCCCTCCCCCGACCAGCGCCGTCTGATCGAGGAGAAGTGGGCCCTCATCCGCGCCGTCGAGGAGATGCGGCCGGGGCCCGAGCGCCGCGCCACCACGCACCGGATCCGCGAGGTGAACGGCCTGCTGGCGCAGGGCCTCGCGGACGAGATCGCCCGGACCCGGGCGAGGCTCGCCGCGCTCGATCGGTCCTCGGCGGGCCAGGCGGCGGCGTCGTTCCGGGAATATCCCTTCTTCCTCTTCGATCCGGCCCAGGTCGGCGCGTTGGTGGCGCTCCGGCCGGCCTGACGTGGCCGCTTCCCAAGACGCGGTGTTCGCGGAAGACCTCTGGCGGAGCCACGGACGCCAGCGCGTCCTGCGCGGGGTGAGCCTGGCCGCGCCGCCCGGGGGGTGTCTCGCGATTCTCGGCCCCAACGGCTCGGGCAAGTCGACGTTGCTCCAGATCCTCGGGGCGGCGCTGCGCCCCGGCCGGGGCCGGGTGCGGATCTTCGGGGAAGATCCCTTCGCGAGCCCGGCCGCCCGGGGCAGGATCGGCCTGGTCGGCCACGAGGCGATGCTGTACGGAGGGCTCAGCGTGATCGAGAACCTCCGGCTCCTCGCCGCGCTCTACGGCCTCCGCGACGGAC
>VBAO01000471.1 GCA_005883865.1 Candidatus Segetimicrobium genomatis | reverse complement strand
CTGCCTCCGCCTGGCGCTTGAACCGCAGTGGGATATAGGGAATGCTTCCCTGCTAGGAGCCAGACCAGTACGACCCCGACTCCTGAGACAAGGCCCAGCGAAACGAGCGAGAACGGCGCCCCGGCGACATCGGCAAGGCGTCCAAATATGAGCATCCCGAGCGCGGTCGTGGCCGCGATGAATACCTGCCTGCTCGCCATCACGCGGCCGACAATGCCCGAGGGGGTGTTGGCCATCGAGAGGGTGGCATTGGCAATGTTTGTAGAAACGTTGCCGACTCCGAAGAGGAAGGCCGCAGCGATGAGAACCCAGTAATCTCGCGTAATACCAAACAGTGCGGTGGCGAGCGCTGTTACGAGAAACATGAGGACGGTGAACGACACGCTGACCCACCGCCTTCCTGCGCCCGAGAGGACGATCGCCGACAGGAGTTTGCCGATGCCCAGCGCGCTGTTGATGACGCCGTAGGCAATGGCGGAGAGCCCGGCTGTCTGGATGACCATCGGCGTTTGCAAATGAGCAGGGCCAAGATCCGATGAATTGGCGTTTGCCATACGAAGCGCAGCCCATCTCCGATCTCGGCGGCAATCCTTCTATGCGGCCCTTTCTCCAATCCGGCCCCCCACCGGATCGGTATCAGTCCGACGCAGATGGCGCTGACAAGGAAGCTGAAAGCATCCAGATAGAACACCAACTCATAACCTAGCGCTAGGACAATTGCTCCTCCCAAGATGCTGCCGGCGATCTCTCCGATGCGCTGGGTCGTCTGGAATAGCGCGTTCGCAGTCAGGAGCTCGTCACGGGAAACAATTGACGGCATGAGGGCGAATACGCCTGTCCTGAAGAACACGGTCCCCACGTTTATGACAACGAGCAATACCAAACCCAAGGGGATGGATCGCGGAAGAAGAAATGGGATAGCCGCCACAAGGAGCGCCCGGGCGATATCCGAGGCGATGATCACACCACGCCGGTCGGTCCGGTCCGTCAGGGCGCCTGCGAAGAGTCCCAGCAGTCCTTGTCCAACAGTTGCCGCAATGAGAGACACAGCCAGCATGGTCGCAGATCCGGTGAGCTTTAGCACCCAGAGCGTCAATGCGACAAAGAAGATATTGTCGCCGATGAAGCTCACCAGCTCGCCGAACCAGAGCAGAGCAAATGCGGGTTTCTGGAGTAGAGTCAACCATGCAGGTCTCCCTGATGGCACTCCAACCCTCTGATGTTGACCGAGGGCGGTTCGAAGCGCGGACACGACGCGGGGATCGAACTGTGTTCCTGAGTGTGCTTCGAGTTCTTGAAAAGCCGCTTCCGGAGAGCGCGCAGGCCGGTATGGCCTGTTCGTTGTAAGCGCATTGTAGGCGTCTACGACGAGATTGATCCGCGAGCCGATTGGTATTTCCGCGCTTTTGAGTCCGAGAGGGTAACCGCGGCCGTCCAGCCGCTCGTGACTCGCCGCTACTATCGGCGCTACATCCGCAAGTCCTCCGATTGATTCCACGATCCGGACGCCTGCTTCGACGTGCGAACGCATCACCTCCCACTCCTCATCGGTGAGCTTCCCCGGCTTGAGGAGAATTGAGGGGGGCACGACTGTCTTCCCAACATCGTGGAGGAGCCCGGCCAGGTAAATGCGCTGCACCTCGGGTTCGTCTAGGTTGAGGATCCGCCCTATGCGGCGGGACAGCTGTGCCACCTCGGCGGAGTGGTCAGCGGTGTAGGGATCTTTGGCGTCGACCGCCGCGGCTAGCACGGAGACGGCCGCTAGAACCCGGCGCTGTTCCTGCCCTCGCAGGATGCGCGGAAAATAGAGTTGCAAGGTCACGGCCGCTGCGACCATCGGCACCAGCAGCCGCGTGGTTATCGATGGATCGTTGCTGACCGCCCACACCACGACAGATGCGACCGCGGTAAACACTCCCATGTGAAAGGATGTCGCCGTGAGGAGGAAGCGAACCGCCCTGGGCCACGCGATTGCTTCTTCCGCGTGCATACGTGCAGAAACGATTAAGGTGTGAATCAAGAAGTAGCCCAGCGCGGCCAGGACTACAGAATTTACTCCTTCACCCGGGCCATGGTACGGGAAAGCAGTGACGAGAGCAGCCGCAACGGTGAGACCTGCCAGTCGTTCGGTGCCGTAATCGAAGACCTCGGTTGCCGGCCGATACAGAAATCCCGAGGCCATCCCAATTGCGGCCCCCAACACCGCTGCTGGCCAGCCAAACAGAACCAGCGTGGGAATTGTAAT
>VBAO01000470.1:1080-2937 GCA_005883865.1 Candidatus Segetimicrobium genomatis | reverse complement strand
GCGTCATCGACTCGAACGTCTACATCCGCCCCGAGAAGGGGGGACTGATGCTGGGCGGGTACGAGCCGGATCCGGTCCAGGTCGATGCGGCGGCGCTTCCCACCGGCTTTCAAATCAAAGATCTGACGCTCGATCTCGCCGTCCTCCGCAGGCTCGCCGACACGGTCGTGACCCAGTTTCCGGTCTTGCGCGAATTCAAGGTCCGCGAGCACCGCGGCGGACTCCCCACCATGACCGTGGACGGCCGCCACATCGTCGGCCCGGTGCCCGGCATCCGGGGCTTCTTCGTCGCGAGCGGGTGCTGCGTGGGCGGCCTGTCGATCTCGCCGGCGGTCGGCGAGGTGCTGGCCGAGTGGATCCTCACCGGCAAACCCCCGATGGATCTGGCGCTCCTGGCGCCCGACCGCTTCGGGCCGGAGTATCAGCTGGAGGAGAAGCTCCGGGCGGAGTGCCGGTGGCAATACGCCCACCAATACTCCGCCCCGTAGTCAACTCCCCAATGTTACCATCACATTGATGATGCTCTATGGCGGCGACTAAAGGCAAAGCGACCTTCAGCATCCGGGGTGACCTCCTGGACGCCCTTGCCGCGGCAGTGGCCCAGCGGGCCGCCCCGAGCAAGAATGCCCTGGTTGAACAAGCCCTTCGTCATGAACTGCGGGTACTCCGGCGGCGTGCCCTTGCGGCGCAGTGGGCCCAAGCAGCAAAGGACCCGCTCTTTCTGCGCGATATCTATGAGATCGAGGAGGCATTCTCGTCGGCTAATCGAGACCACCTCGACCTTCCCTGATCACGGCGACTCACACTCACGCCGCCCCCTAAACCGCCGCGGCTCCACTGCCGGCTCGACCCGCTACGGCTGTCCGAGGAGTGCGTCGCCGCTCCCGAGAATACCCGTTCCGATGAAGATCGCCTCCGTCACCTGCACGCGGCTCGCGGCCACCCCGCCGCGGCCGGTCCAGTTCTCGATCGGCACCTTTTCCACGTTCTACGCCGCGGTCGTGGAGGTGCGGACCGACGACGGCCTCGTGGGGGTCGGGGAGTGCATCGCCCGGCGCGCTCCCGAGGTCGTCACGACGATCGTCGATCGTCTCCTGGCGCCCCTGCTGATCGGCCGCGATCCGTGGGACGTAGAAGGCCTCTGGGACGAGATGCTCGCTCTGTTGCGGCGGTGGGGACATTCGCGGGGGTTCGTCCTCGAGGCGATGAGCGGGATCGATATCGCACTGTGGGATCTCCTCGCCCGGTCGGTCGGCAAGCCGCTGTACAAGTTTCTCGGGGGGGCCGGGCGGGACCGGGTTCGCTGCTATGTGTCGAAGGTGTATTTCGACGAGATCCCCCGGATGGCCGAGGAGGCCCGGCGGCTCGCCTCGCAGGGCGACACGGCGGTCAAGGTGCAGGTGGGGTGGCCGGAGGCCCGGGGGGGCCACCGCGCGGATGTGCGGACGGTCCGCGCGGTCCGGGAGGCGGTCGGCCCCGATGTGGAGGTGATGGTGGACGCGAACGGTGCCTACGACGTGGGCACCGCGGTCCGCGTGGGGCGGCAGCTCGAGGAGTTCAACCTGGCGTGGCTCGAGGAGCCTGTCCCGGCGGACGACCTCGACGGGTACGCGCACCTGCATCGCTCCGTGCGCGTGCCGCTCGCCGCGGGGGAGACCGAGTTCGGGTTGTACGGATTCCGCGACCTCATCGCCCGCGGCTGCGTGGACATCCTTCAGCCCGAGGTGGCCCGGATCGGCGGCGTCACCGCCACCCGGCGGCTGTGGGCACTGGCGCACGCCCACAACCTCCCGGTCGCGCCGCACACAGGGTTCAGCGGAGGGGTCGCGCACCTGGCCTCGCTGCACCTCGCGGCGG
>VBAO01000470.1:0-1062 GCA_005883865.1 Candidatus Segetimicrobium genomatis | reverse complement strand
AACCCGCTCCGGGACATCTTCACGGTCCCGTTCCCCGCTCCGCGCGAGGGGATGATCGCCCTGCCCCAGGGGCCGGGGTTGGGCCTCGACCTCGACCCCCAGGCCCTGATGAGGTACGCCGCGGGCTAAGGCCGGACGCTACGGGACCTTCCCGGGCCGCGACGCGGACGTCCGCATTCGGGCGCACGCGTCGCACTCGCAGATCTCGCGCAGGAACGTGAACGTGTAGATCCCGGTCTCGTGGCCGTCCGACCATGTGAACCGCAGGGCGTACGCGCCGACCCGGCCGACCTCGCGTGGATGGATGCCGGCCGGCACCTTCGACGGATCGAGCCTCCCTTCGCCCGTCCACTCGTCCACGCAATGCGCGCACGGACACCGCTCCCGCAGCGTCCGGTAGGCGTGCCGGCCCCGGTGGCCGTCGTCCCAGAGAATCCCGAGATGGCCGGGGGGATCCTGGGTGATGTCTTGGGGAACCGGCGTGCGCGCCATCGCCTCGCGCGCCTACGCCTTCCGGGGAGCGCGGTTGACCGCGGAGAATCGGATCTTGCCGTGCGTGCCGTCGCAGAAGGGTTTGGACGCCGACCCGCCGCACCGGCACAGGGCGACGGTTTCTTTCTTGACCTCCCAGACCTGCCCCTCCGCGTCTATGATCTTGACCGGTCCCTTGATCAGGTTCGGACCATTGTCGAGCGGGGTGAGGATGATCTCGGCCATGCGCGATCCCTCCTTCGCGGCCTCGCGGAAATCCCGCGGCGCCTTCCGGTCGTTCTCCTTGCGAGAACGCGTGCGATCGGCGGGCAATTTCTCCGCGGTCCCGGAGGAGCCCTGGTTCGTGGAGCCGAATGCTGCAGGTCGTTTGCCCGATCACACTCCAGGAGGTTGCCGGTGACCCCCAGCGCCCCCGTTGAAGCGACCACCCGGATCCAGTTGACGGTCAACGGCCGTCGCCGGGAGGTGGCCGTCGCGCCGCGCCGCACGCTGTTGCAATTGCTCCGTGAGGAACTGCACCTCACGGGGACCAAGGAAGGGTGCGGGGTCGGGACCTGCGGCGCCTGCACG
>VBAO01000020.1:10932-14651 GCA_005883865.1 Candidatus Segetimicrobium genomatis | reverse complement strand
CATCCCGCCGAATTTCAACTCCGCCCTGTACTACCGCCACATCACCAAATGGGCGGAGCAGGTGGTGCTGCCGGCGGAGGCGCCGGCGGCGATGCGCCGGGCGTTCACCCAGGTCCGGAACGGGCGCCCGCGCCCCGCCCTCGTCGAGTTCCCGGCGGACGTCCTGGTCGAAGAGATCGCCGACCCGCTGGTCTACCGCCCGGTGGCCGCGTCTCGCACCGCTCCCGATCCCCGGGCCGTCGACGAGGTCGCGGAGGTGCTGGTGGGCGCGCGGCAGCCGGTCGTCTATGCGGGCCAGGGGGTTCACTACGCGCGCGCGTGGGAGGCGCTTCGGGAGCTCGCCGAGTGGCTGGGCGCGCCGGTGACCACGAGCCTGGAGGGGAAGAGCGCCTTCCCCGAGACCCATCCGCTCTCGCTCGGCTCGGGCGGCCGGTCGATTCCCAAACCGGTGCACCACTTCCTCCAGCGCTGCGACGTGATCTTCGGCATCGGCTGCAGCTTCGCCACCACCCATTACGGGGTGTCCATGCCGCCCGGGAAGGTGATGATCCACGCCACCCTCGACCCCGCCGACGTCAACAAGGACGTGCCGGCCGATCACGTCCTCCTGGGGGACGCCGGGTTGACGCTCGAGGCGCTGGTCGAGGCCGTCAAAGACCGGGTGGGTGAACCCCGGCGCGACCAGGCGGCGAAGACGGCCAGGGAGATCGCCGCGGTCCGCGGGGAGTGGCTGGAACAGTGGATGCCCAAGCTCGTCTCCGACGAGGTCCCGCTGTCGCCGTACCGCGTCATCTGGGACCTGCTCCACACGGTCGACGTGTCCAACACCATCATCACGCACGACGCCGGGAGCCCGCGCGACCAGCTCTCGCCGTTCTGGCAGGCCCAGGCACCCCTCTCCTACATCGGGTGGGGCAAGACGACCCAACTCGGGTACGGCTTGGGGCTGGCGATGGGGGCCAAGCTCGAGGCGCCCGGGAAGCTGTGCGTCAATGTGTGGGGGGATGCGGCGATCGGGTTCACCGGCATGGACTTCGAAACCGCGGTGCGGGAGCGCATCCCGATCCTGTCCGTCCTGCTGAACAACTCCAGCATGGCGATCGAGCTGCCCGTCATGCCGGTGGCGACCCAGAAGTACCGGAGCACCGACATCTCCGGACACTACGCGGCCCTGGCCCAGGCCCTCGGGGCGTACGGGGAGCGGGTCAGCGACCCGGGGGAGATCGTCCCGGCGATCCGGCGCGCGGTACGGAAGACCCAGGAGGGCACCCCGGCCCTCCTCGAGTTCATCACCGCTCAGGAGATCGAGTTCTCCCTGTTCAAGTAGGGCGCCGGCCGGCGTCCCGTCCGCCGCCCACCCGCCCCCCGGGCGCCCGCGCCTCGGGTCCGGTGAGCACCCGCCTGATGTCGTCGGCGTAGGTGATCTCCGAGTCGTCGGCCGGATCGTACCCGAGCACCCGGCGCGCGCTTTCGAGCGACCAGAAGGCGCGGGTGTTGTTGCTGATGCCGTACGCGACCAGCCAGGGCACGCCGTGCTCGTTCTCGATCCGCGGGGCCTCGACCGCCCGCTGGACGAGCTGGCAGAAGTCCCGCTCGCTGATGTACGCGCCGAGGTCGCGCTTGAAGTTCTCGATGCCCGACCCGGCGGGCGGGACGTGCTGCTCGCTGAGCGCTCCCTCGTAGTGCCGCCAGGAGACATCCCTCGGCGCTCCGATCCGCAACTGCACGACCTCGAGTTTGCGTCCGAGCGCGCCGCAGGCGTAGACGAATCCCAGGAGCTCGTAGCTGGCCTTGGTCCAGCCGTAGAAGTTGTCCGACAGCGGCAGGTCCGCGGGGGCGACGGTCTCGCGCATCCTGGCGTGGACCAGGGTGTGCTCGTACCAGTCGGCCGCATGGTTCGAGCTCGCCATCACCACCCGCCGGACGCCGGCGTCGAACGCGCTCCGGTAGACGTGCTGCGCCATTCGGACGTTGACGAATTCTCCATCGAACCGCTCGATCGGCGGGAGATCGACTCCCCAGGGCGCGCCGCCCGGGCGGTTGTAGGCGAGGTGGATCACCACGTCGATCCCCTGGAACACCCGCGCGTACTTCTTCCGGTCGGGATCGGCCAGGTCCACCACGGCGACGCCCGGCACGGGCCGTCCCTGCGCATCGGTGTCCTTCAGGTCGACGAGCCGCAGGTCGTGGGCGGCCCCCAGCACGGGTCTGACCTGGGAGGCCAGGTAGCCACACGCTCCTGTGAGCAGGATCCGAAGTCTGTCGCTCAACTCGCACCTCCTCGTCCACCCGCGGATGCGGCCGATCGGGCCGGGGCGCCAGATCGAGGCCCCGGGCAGGCGTCGTGTTCGGCTCCGCGCGGCCCCGAGTCCTGCAGCAGGGGTCGCGCCGGAAGGGGCGAAACCACTCCCGATACGCGAGCGCCGCCGCGGGCCGTCGCCCGGCGCCTCGTCCGGCCCCACGGTGAATGGGGTAATGAATACGTAGAACGGCTCCTAGCGCGGCGATCGCACGACACACCTGGAGGACATCATGCGGAAAATCACATCCTCGCTCGCGGCCCTCGCGCTCCTCGTCGCGGTGCTTGCCGGTGCCGCATCGGCCCAAAACCCAATTCCTGTGACCCCGCAGCCGTACCCGCCGGCGTCGCCGGTTCCCAACTTCTATTTTGGGCCGACCGTGGAGGGCGTGTTTCCGTACGTGGCGGGCCTGACGCCGTACAGCGCCGAGACGAACAACATGTCCCTGGAGGGATATCTGCGGGCCCTGGTGTTTCAGCGGACCGGCAAATGGATGTCGCTCGCCGATGCCGAGCGCGTCCTCCGAATGCAGAGATCTCAGTAGCGTTTTTCGGGTTCTACCCCGCACTCGGGGGAGGGGACACGCCCTTCCCCCATCGCACGGCCCCACCCCTCGCGCCCACGCCGGGCGCCCCTCGAGACAGATCAACGGAAGTTCCCCGGAGGGTTCCGTCAAGGATGTCGCATGGGCGGCCCTTCGTGGGCACACAGTGAGTGGTTCACCCCGGGCGGTCCCGGGAACCATTTCGAGGGCCCTGTCGCTCTAGGAGTCAAACTCGGTCAAAGGAGGTGGATGTATGAATCGCAAGGACTTTCTCGTCACGGCCGCGGGGGTTGCCGCGACGCTCGCAGCGTCGACGGCGGCGCTGGCGAAGACCACGACCACGCCACCAACCCAGAAGCCCACCCGCGGCGAAGCCGGAAGCGCGCGGAACATGAAGCGGGTGCGCTACATGCTCGAGCGGCTCATCGATGAGCTCCAACACGACCAGCGCGACTACGGCGGGTACCGGGTGAAGGCCATCGCCTCCCTGCAACAGGCGCGGGGCGACATCGAACAGGCCCTCCAGTGGGACAAGGCGCATCCCAGCAAGTAGACCGACGTCCACATAGCGTTCTGCTCCAGGAGCCGCGGGAATGTCGCCCGCGGCTCCCCCAGTTAGGGGGCGAGCACGATCCTTCCGCCGCTCATGTCCGTGACGGTCGCGAGCGACTCGATCGGCACCCCCAGCGGCCCGAGCGCCGTGCGGCCGTCCTCGAAGGCCTTCTCGATCACCACGCCGACGCCGACGAGCCGCGCCCCGGCCGCCGCCGCGAGGCGGGCGAGCCCGAGGATCGTGTGCCCGGTCGCCAGGAAGTCGTCGATGATCAGAACCCGGTCGCCCTGGGCGAGGTACTCCGGTGAGACGATCAGTTCGA
>VBAO01000020.1:0-10896 GCA_005883865.1 Candidatus Segetimicrobium genomatis | reverse complement strand
CTTCCGCGCGTAGAGGACCGGCACGCCGAGGTGCCGGCCCGTGCTGAGGGCCGGCGCGATCCCCGAGATCTCCGCGGTGAGCACCTTGGTGGCCCCGGCAGGCCTGAACCGGCGGGCCAGCTCCCGCCCACATTCGTCCATGAGGCGCGGGTCGATCTGGTGGTTGATGAACCCGTCGACCTTGAGGATGCCGCCGCCCAGGTTGCGGCCTTCGCTCAAGATGCGGGCCCGGAGCGCTTCCACGGCGGCCTCCTCTCAGACCCTGAGCCGGGGGTCGATGACGTCACGGAGCGCGTCCCCGACGAGGTTGAAGGCGAGGACGGCCAGGAGGATCGCGATCCCCGGGGCGACCGACAGCCAGGGGGAGTCGATGAGGTAGGGAGTCCCCTCCCGGATCATGTTGCCCCAGGTCGGCGTGGGGGGAGAGACGCCGAGCCCGATGAAGCTGAGGCTGGCCTCGATCCGGATCGCGCCGGCGGCGAGGAGCCCGCTCAACACCACGAGCTCGCCCAGGATGTTGCGGAGGATGTGGCCGGCCAGGATCCGCCAGGCCCCCGCGCCGGCCGCGCGGGCGGCGTCCACGAACTCCTGGCGCACGAGGGAGAGGGTGGTGCCGTGGGCGATCCGCGCGAACGGGGGCGACAGGACGATGCCGATCGCGAAGATCATCTTGCCGAGGCCCGGCCCCAACACCGCCAGGACGATCAGCCCGAGCAGGAGGCTCGGAAACGCCATCAGGATATCTACGAACCGCATGAGGAGGGTCTCCGTCCGCCCCCCGTAGTATCCGGCGGTCAGGCCCAGCGCGGTGCCCACGGTCCCCCCCAGCGCGACCGCGCCGACGCCGACCAGCAGGGAGACGCGGCCCCCGTACAAGATCCGGGCGAAGACGTCCCGGCCAAAGGTGTCCTGGCCCAGGAGGTGCCGGCCTCCGGGCGGGCGGAGCCGGTGGATGGGGTCCTGGACGACGGGGCTCCACGAGGTGACCAGCGGCGCGGCGGCCGACCCCGCCGCGATCCCGATCGCGAGGGCGATCCCGGCGACCGAGACCCGGTTGCGGAAGAGCGTCGCCCACATCTTCTGGCGCTGCGTGCGCGCCCCGCCCATCCCCCCGGCTCCCTCAGTACCGAATGCGCGGGTCGATGAAGCCGTACGCCACGTCGGTCGCGAGATTGATCAGCACGACGAACGCGGTGTACACGACCATGACAGACTGCAACGACGTGTAGTCCCGCTGCAGCATCGTCCCGACCATCATGCTCCCCAACCCGGGGCGGGCGAAGACGATCTCGGTCGTTACGGAGTCCCCGATCAGCGCGATGCTCCACAGTCCCGCGAGCGAGACGATCGGGATCAACGCCGCCCGCAGCGTGTGCCGCGCCATGACGGCCGGCGCCGGGAGCCCCTTCGCCCGCGCCGTCCGCACGAAGTCCTGACCCAGGGTGTTGAGGACGGTCGACCGCGTGAAGCGGGCCACGGCGGCGGCCATGACGAGCCCGAGCGTCCCCGCGGGAAGGATCAGATGGCGGACGCTGTCGGCGAGGTCGGTGAGATCCCCCGCGCCGACCGCCGGCAGGGCCCGCAGCTCGATCGCGAAGAGCAGGATCAGCAGGATCCCCAGGTAGTACGCCGGGACCGATAGGCCGAGCAGGGAGAGGACCCGGCCGATCGAGTCCGGGAGGCGGTTGCGGGTGAGCGCATTCACCACCCCCACGGGGACGCCGATCAGGGCTCCGACGATCATCGCCAGCACGGTCAGCTGGAGGGTATAGGGGAGGTTGTGGGCGATCTCGTCGCGGACCGGCGCGCCCGTAATCAACGAGGTCCCCAGGTCGCCGCGGACGAGGCCGGCCAGGTAGCTGCCGTACTGGAACGGGATCGGCCGGTCGAGGCCCAGGCGCTGACGGAGGGCCTCCACGGCGTCCCGGGAGGCGTAGTCGCCGAGCGCCACCTGCGCGGGATCTCCGGGCAGGATCCGCACGACCACGAAGACGATCGTGACGACCCCCAGGAAGATCGGGACCGCCAGCAGCATGCGGCCGACGAGATACCGGGTCATCGGCGCCCCGGCGGGTCGGGCGCCTCACCCCCTCCGAACCTGCGTCGTCTCATCGATACCCGGGTACAGGGCCAGGACGGACTTGAGCGCGTGCCCGTAGTCCAGCCCACTGGCCCGCGCGTACACCTGGTTTGCGTACGAGACGGGGTAGGCGGCCATGTCCTGCAGGATCTTGATCTGGGCCTCCTTCCACAACTCGACCTGCCTGACCGCGCTGGTCTCGACCCGGGCGCGGTCGATCAGGTCGTCGACCCCGGCGTAGTGCGCGAAATTGGTGTCGGGGTGCGCGCCGGTGACCACGGTCGAGGCCGAGTGATAGAAACTCCGCAGATAGATGTCCGCGGTGGGCCGGAACGCGACATAGATCACGATCGGGTTGGCGTCCTTGCGGATCAGCGCGTGGTAGCTGGGGTGATCGACCACGCGGAGGCGGATCGTAATGCCGATCTTGCTCAGCTGGGCCTGCATCGATTCGTAGTGGATCTTGTAGATGCCGAGCTCGGAGGTGACCAGATCGACGCTGAAGCCGCCGGGCATCCCGGCCTCCGCGAGCAGGCCCCTGGCCTTCTCGAGGCTCGTCTTGTAGTCCAGCCCTTTCGAGGTCACCTCCTGCTCGGTCAGGGCGCCGATCGTGAACGGAGCGAGGGGCGCGTAGATCTTCTGCGCGATCTTCTTTCCGATCAGGGCCAGGAACTCGTCCCGGTTGAGCGCGTAGGCGATCGCCTGGCGGACCGGCTTGAGGCTCAGCGGGCGGATGGTCTGGTTGAAGTAGAGGACGGTCGACTCCCCGACCCCGAAGATGTCGACGAGGATCTTGGGGACGGCCTGCATCTTGTCGACCCACGCCTCGTCCTGGGTGCCGGCGATTCCGTCGAGCTGGCCTCCCCTGAGGCCCAGTTCGCGGCTGAAGCCGTCGGCCATGTAGCGGTAGTCGATGCCGTCGAGTTTCGGCCGGCCCCGGAAGTACGTGGGGTTCGGCGCCAGGTCGACCTTCTCTTTGGGGCTGTACCGGCGGAGGATGAACGGGCCGGTGCCGACCGGGTGCGTCTTGACGCCGTCGAGCCCGTAGGCCTCGACCGCCCGCTTCGACATGATGAAACCCCCGGCGTAGTTGGTGACCAGGGGGTAGAACAGGTTGGGCGAGACGGCCGTGTCGAGGACGATGCTGACCGTATAGGGGTCGGGGGCGTGAAAGGTCATGCCGCCGTAGAGGGCCGAGTAGGCCGACCGCGCTCTGTCCGCGGACTTCCCGAGCGAGTAGGCGACGTCCTCGCTGGTCAGTTCGTACGATGGCACCTTGTCGCTCGGATGCCACAGGACCCCCTTGCGGAGCTTGAACGTCCAGACCTGTTTGCCTGCGATCACCACCGGCTTTGGGAATTCGAGGGCGAGGTCCGGCTCGAAGGTCGAGCCGTCCCCGGGCTTGAAGCGGAGCAAGCCGTTGAAGATCAAGTCCACCAGCACCCGGTCCTGCGTCGCGGCCGCGTAGTGCGGGTCCGCGGTCCCCAGGTCGGCCTCCGACTGCCCCCAACGGAGGACGCGATCGGCCGGGGCCGCGCCGAGCGGATTGGGGAGGGGAGCGGCCAGGGCGGCCCCGCCGAGGCCCGCGCCGAGCGCGGTCCCAAGGAAGCGGCGCCGGGTGATCCGGGGGACTCCCCCGGGCGCTCGCGTGTCGTGTGGCGTTCCGGTCCTCACGGTCATGCCTCCTCCGAGCTTCCGCTCCAAGATGCGAGGTCGTCTGCCAATTTAGACGGTAAGGGGGGGATCGCCTGCTCCGCTCCCCCGGAGGGAACTCAACGAACGCGGGGGAATTGCACACACGCAGATGGGGAACCTACGCGATGTCGTCATTGTCGGCGGCGGGATTAGCGGGACGGCCGCCGCGTACGAGCTCGCCCGGGCGGGGGCATCGGTCATGCTGGTCGAGCGGGGGGAGCTGGCGAGCATGGCCTCCGGCTGGACCCTCGCCGGCGTGCGTCAGTCGGGCCGCCACCCCCTGGAGCTCCCGCTCGCGCGGGCGGCCGTGCGCCGCTGGGCCGCGCTCGGTGAGGAGCTGGAGACAGACATCGAGTACCGGCAGGAGGGGAACCTCCGCCTCGCCAGGACCCCCGACGAGGTCCCGGTGATCGCCCGGCTCGTCGAGGAGCAGCGCCGCCTTGGTCTCGGGATCGAGTTCCTGCCCGATCCCGCAGCCGTCCGCCAGGTGGCGCCGGCGCTCTCCGGCGCGGTGGTCGCCGCCTCGTTCTGCCCCACCGACGGCCACGCCAATCCCACCGCGACGGTGCGGGCGTTCGCGGCGGCGGCCCGGCGCCGCGGCGCGGTGCTCTGCATCAGGACCGAGGTGGTCGACATCGGCGTGCGCGGCGGCCGCGTCCAGGGCGTCCGCACGACTGCCGGATCGGTGGCGGCCGATGCCGTCGTGCTCGCCGCCGGAGTCCACACTGACCGTCTCTGCAAGATGGCGGGCGTCGAGTTTCCGCTGCGCACGGAACACGTCGCGGTGGTTCAGACGGTGTCCCTCCCTCCCCTGATCCGCCAGGTCATCGGGGTCGCGAACGCGGACTTCGCCGGACGGCAGGAGGTCGGGGGGAGGATGCGGATGACCGGGGACGCGTTTCCCTGGCAGTGGCCCCCGGGGGCCCTGGGCGCGGATGACGTCCAGCCTCCTGCGTGGGCCGTCCGGGCGGTGCTGGACCGGGCGGTCGCGGTGCTCCCGGCGCTCTCCGACGCGAAGGTCGCCCGGGTCTGGGGCGGCCTGATCGACCTCACACCCGACGGGCTGCCGGTGATCGAGCGCGCCCCCGAGGTCGAGGGGCTCGTGATCGCCGCGGGCTTCTCCGGCCACGGGTTCTGCCTGGGGCCCATCACCGGGCAACTCGTGCGCGAGTTGATCACGACAAAGAGGCCTTCGCTGTCGCTCGAAGGGTTCCGGCGGGCCCGGTTCGCCGCCCCGGGACCCAAGGCCGCGGCGGAACTGCACGGGTAACCGGCTGGAGGCGAGGGGCTCCGGGGGGAGGCGTGTCGTGATCATCCGGCGGTCGATGGTCGTGCTTGCGCTCGCCGTGTTCCTTCTCCTCGCTCCGGCCGGCCCGGCGCGGGCGGCGCTCGGCCTCAAGTTCTACTTTCCGGTCAGCGTTTCCGGCCCCCTGGCGAAGGTGATGGACGGGATGGTGGCCGACTTCAACCGCCTCCAACCCGGGATTCACGTCGAGCCGGTGTTTGCCGGTGGGTACTTCGAGACGATGGCCAAGACGCAGACGGCCGTCCAGGGCGGGACGCCCCCGGACGTGGCGGTGCTGCTGTCGACCGACCTGTTCACCCTGCTCGATATGGGCGCGATCATCCCCCTCGATGGGTTCATCGAGGAGTCGGGAGGAGACCGCTTCCGGCAGGACTTCTTCGAGGCATTCTGGCTCAACGCGAGGATCGGCAGGACGATCTACTCGATCCCGTTCCAGCGCAGCACGATCGTGCTCTACTACAATAAGGACGCGTTCGCCAAGGCCGGGCTGGATCCCAACGCGCCCCCTCGGACCTGGGCGGAACTCCGGGAGGTCGCGCAGAAGCTGACGGTTCGCGACGCCTCGGGCGCCGTGACCCGGTGGGGGGTCGGCATCCCGACCACGGGGTTCACCTACTGGCTCTTCCAGGGGTTCGTCGCGGAGGCCGGGGGCACGCTGGCGAACCTCGAGGGGACGGAGGTGTACTACAACACCCCCCAGACCAGGCGGGCGCTGGGATTTTGGCTCGCGCTTCAGGACGCCGGGGTGCAGCCCCCGAACGTCACGGAGTGGGGCACGCTCCCCACCGAGTTCATCGCCGGCAAGTTTGCGATGGTCTACCATTCCACGGGTAGCCTGACCTTCGTGCACACCAATGCCTCGTTCCCATTCGGCACGGCCTTCATGCCAGCGGAAGCGCGGTACGGCACGCCCACCGGCGGGGGCAACCTCTACATCTTCAAGAGGATCCATGCCGCGCGCCAGCGCGCGGCATGGCAGTTCGTGCAGTGGATGACCGCCCCGCAGCAGGCGGCGCGGTGGAGCGAGGCGAGCGGCTACGTCGCCGTGCGCAGGTCCGCGTTCAACATCAAGCTGTACCAGGAATACGCCGCGAGGTTCCCGCAGGCCGCGACGGCGCGGGACCAGCTGGCGTACGCGCAGGCCGAGCTCTCCACCCACAACAGCGGCCAGGTCCAGAAGGTGCTCTCGGACAACCTCCAGGCGGCGCTCACGCGCACCAGGACGCCGGCCCAGGCGCTCGCGGCCGCCCAGGCGCAGGCCGACCAGATCCTGCGCCGGTTCAGGAAGAAGTAGGCGCGCGCGGGATCCGGGGTCGGCGCGCCCGCGCCGCCGGTTACCAGGGAGCGTTCAGTTCGACAAACCGGCCGCCGCGGACGACCGCGACGTACGTGCGCGGCTGGTCCACATCGCGGGCGCTGGTGATGCTGATCCTCCCGAGCGGGGTCTGGAAGTTCTTGATCGTCTTGAGCGCCTCGGTGATCCTGGTGCGCTGCGTCCGGATGCCCTCGCCGCCGGCGAGGCCGGCCCGCCGGATCGCTTCGGCGACGACCTGCGCGCCCGCGTACGCCTGGGCGGCCAGTTGGTTGGGCTCCCGCTTGTACGTGTCCTTGTACGCGTTGTAGAACTTGAGGTTGGCCGCCGACGGGGCGCCCGGGACCCACGCCGCCCCAACGATCAGCCCCTCGGCCGCCGCGCCCGCCCCGGCGAGGACGCTGGCGTCGTTGAGGCCGTTCCCGCCGATGAAGGGGACGGAGATCCCGAGGCCGCGCGCCTGAGTGAGGAGCAGGGCGCCCTCGCGCGCCAGCGCGCTCACGACGATCGCCTGGGGGGTTGCGGCCTTCGCCCTCGCCAGTGGCTCCGAAAAGTCGCTGCCGCCCCTCGCGAAGGTGATGGTGTCGGCGACCCGGATCCCATTCTTCTCCAGTTCGCCGGCGAACGTCCGGTAGCCGGAGACGGTCGAATCGTCGGCGTTGTCGTAGAGGACGACGACCCGCTCGAGGTGGAGCACCTTCTTGGCCGTCGCGATCTCCTTGGGAATCTGGGCGGCCTCCGGGGCGGAGATGCGGAAGACCGTCGGGCCGATCTCCGGGATCCCCTTGGCCGGGTTGCTCACGGCGACCACGGGGACTGAGCACCGGCCCCAGGATCACCGCCACCTCGTCGCGCCGGATGAGCTTCTGGAAGGCGTCGATCGCCCCATCCCGGTTACCTCCGGTGTCCGCGATGATGGGGTCGATCAGGATCAGCCCCCGTTCGTTGAACTGCCGGAACGCGATGAGGAACCCGTTGCGGATCGGATCGCCGTACAAGGCGATGTCGCTCTTGATCGCGACCGCCAGGCCGACCCGGATCGCCTGCCCCTGCGCCGCGATCAGCAGGATACCCCACAGCCTCCTCCGCATCACGCCCACCGCCTGCATTTTCGGTAGGGATACGAGAGAGCCGGAAGGTTTCCTCCGTGGCCGCCCCGCGTTGCGCCCGCTCATCGCCCGAGCCCGGATGGCGGGGCCCAGCCGGCCGGGGGGATGAACCGGCCGTCCCCGGGGCGCGCCACGACCGCGCCGTCCTCGTATGCGGCTCGGCCGCGCACGAACGTCTGCGCCACGCGCCCGCGGACCTCCAGTCCCTCGAACGGGCTCCAGCCCGCTCCGCTGTGCAGGTTTCTCGCCCGGACGGTCCAGGCCGGGTCGGGATCGAGCACGGTGATGTCGGCGTCCGCCCCCGGCGCGAGGCAGCCTTTGCGGGGGAAGAGCCCGAAGTTTCGCGCGGGGCGCTCGGCCAGGAGCGCGGCGAGGTCCAGGATCGAGATCCGGCCGGAGGCGACCCCGAAGTGGTACAGGAGGGGGAGCAGCGTCTCCACACCCGGCGCCCCCGACGCGTTCCGAAAGATATCCGGATCGCTCTTGCGCGACAGCGTCCAGGGAGCGTGGTCGGAGGTCACCTGATCGATCCGCCCCGCGGCGAGATACCGCCACAGTCCATCGGCGTGCTCGCGGCCGCGGAGCGGGGGGTTGATCTTCGCGAGCGCCCCCAGGCGCGGGACGGCCGTTTCGTCCAGCACGAGATACTGGATGCACGTCTCGGCGGTGGCGCGCACCCCGTCCTGCCGGTACCGGTGCACCAGGTCGAACGAGCGGGGAACGCTGGCGTGCACGATGTGCACGTGGACGGGCGTTCCGTAGGCGAGCTCGAGCACGCGGCCGACCGCCTCGGTCTCGGAGACCGGGGGCCGGGACCGGCCGTGCGCCAGCGGATCGGTCCGGTCCGCCGGGTCCGCGGCGAAGGCCTGCGAACTGAGCACCGGGCGACCGGGAGGCCGGTGGCCCCGATCCGGTGGAACGCCGCGAGCAGTTCGCCGTCGGGGATCCGCGGGAAGCGGACCGGATCGGCCTCGTACGTCGCCACCTTGAACGCGCACGCGCCTGCCCCCGCGATCCGCTCGATCTCGTCGAGCCCGCCTTCTTTGCGGATCGTCCCGTAGAGCGCCACGTCCCCCACGGCCTGGGCGTTGACGGCGGCGATCTTTTCCGTGAAGGTCTCGAGATCGGGCACGGCCGCGGGGACATCGTAGGGCATGTCGACGATCGTCGTCACGCCTCCCGCGACCGCCGCTTCGGTGCAGCGGGTGATGCCTTCGGCGGGCTCGCTCCGCGTGTGCACGTGCGTGTCGACGACGCCGGGCAGGATGAAGGCGTGCTCGGCCCGGATCGCCCGCCTGGCCCCGGGGAGCGCCCCTCCGGCCTGGCCGATGGCCACGATCCGGCCGTCGCGCACCGCCACGTACCCTCCCTCGAGGACCTGCTCGGGCAGCACCACGCGGCCGCTCACCACGAGGTCGAACTCCGGAGTCTGGGGCATCGCGCCCCCATCATAGCATCCCTCCACATTGATGGATCAATCTGGCGCGCGCCGACGTACCATGAAGGACACCAGAGGGAGGTGGAGGACCGTGTCGTTGATCAGAAAGACGCGGCTCGCGGGGGTCTGCCTGGCCGTCCTGTTCGTCGCGACCGCCGCCGGAGCCAGCCCGATGCCGAGCGGCCCGGCTGTGCCGTTTGTCCGCATTGCCGCGGGCGCGGTCTCCCGGGTCCAGGCGCCCGCTCAGTTGGTGATCCGCGACGACGCCGGCTGGCGCGCCCTGTGGCGCCGGCACGCCGGTCCCGGCGGGCCCCCGGCCCCCGCGGTGGGGTTTGATCAGCAGATGGTGATCGCGATCTTCGCCGGCCAGAGTCCCGGCAGGGCGACCGTGCGCGTCGCGAAGATCACCCGCGGTCCCGACGCCCTGGTCGTCTGGTACACGATCCGGGAGATCGTCAAGGTGGCGCGATCCCCGCTCCGGGTCACGTTTACCCGAATCACGACCCCGCCGGTGCTTTAGGCCGCCGGAAGCACGATGCGCCCTTGAGGCACTGGGGCCTCCGGCCGGTCCGGCCGGAGGCCCCAAGCAGGTGCGCCCTCTCAGGCGCGCTCGCGGATGCTACCTCTCTTCCTCCTCCCTGGCCGTCCCCGCGGCCGCTCGGGGGAAGAACGCGAAGAAGATGTTCTCGTGGGGAGTCGTCCCCGCGTGGGGCCGGGTGTCTGCCCAGATGATGTACGCCCCTTGGCTGTTGGCCTGGACATTCATATAGTCTCCGAGGAACCCGGACTCGGTCGGCGTGGTGGCCGGCGTCAGGTTCGGCATCGAGCCGGTGGTGATCCGGGATTGCCTGAACGTCCTACCGTGGTTGAGGGACGCGGCGAGGGTGATATCGTTGCAGCCGGTGCTCTCGCAGTTGCCATACTGGCGGTCGTAGTAGGCGACGTAGACGATCCCATCCGGGCCGACGGCTATCCAGGGCTGCCACTGAGCCGCCTGCGTGCCTCCGCCGTCGCTGACAAGGGTGGGGTCGGACCAGGTCCTCCCGCCGTTGTCAGACCAGACCAGGAAGACGTCGTTGTTATAGTTGGCGCACGGCGCGACGGGCAGCCCACCTGAGGTGGCGCAGGGCCCGCCGTTCCGGAAGTCGGCCCAGGCGAAGTAGAGCCGCCCACGGTCCCCGAAATTGGGATCGAGGGCGCCCGCTCCGAAGTCGACGAGGCGGTAGCCGTTCGGGGGCAGGCACTGCCGGCCGCCGTTGCAGCCCGTCACCGCGTCCGGCCCAAAGGGCTGGGTGTCGAAGTCATCGGCGACCTTGACCGGGGTCGTCCAGCTGGCCTGCTTCGTGCAGTCTCTGTCGCCCGGGCACTTGACCATCAGCTGCTGGGCCACGATCGTCGGCGTGTTGCCGCTGTTGAAGAAGACGTAGAGGGTTCCGTCGGGGCCGATGACCATCCAGGACCCTTCGTCGAAGTTGCTGCCAAACACGCAGGCGCTGCCGGCCCCGCTGATCTCCACTCCGCCGGAGGGGGACCAGGTTTGCCCTCCATCGGTGGACTGGGAGAAGAAGATCGGACTTTCGAGGTAATTGTTGCCTGTCGCATCATACCGGAAGCGCGACCAGGTGACGTAGACGTTGTCCCGCTTCGGGCTCACCCGGTTGGCGTCGGAAAAGATGAACTCCTTGTCGTGAAAGAGCGTGGGGGTATTGGTGTTCACCACCACGCCGAGAGGAAGGGTCCTGAACGCCTGGGTCGGGCCCGGAACTGGGGAATGGAAGAAGGATCCCCCAAACGCGGCGTTTGACTTGGTGACAAGGATCCCGCCCGGCGCCGCGAGGTCGTCGAAGATGACGCAGGTAAAATAGGTGTTGCCGCGCGAGTCCATCGCGAGCGCCGGATCGCTCGCGTGATCGAACTTGTGGCCGTCCAGCGCGATGAATTCCCAGAGGGGCGGGA
>VBAO01000469.1 GCA_005883865.1 Candidatus Segetimicrobium genomatis | reverse complement strand
GCGCACCAGCCGGGCCGCGGCGACCACCTTGGCCGGGGTGATCTCGTTGAGCGTGCCGAGCTCGTCGTCCGCCCCGTAGCGAGACGGCCACCACCGGTCGGGGGAGGCCATGGTCACCCTCCCTGCGGCGCGATTTCCATGAAGACCTTGATCGCGTCCCGGGCGGTCGTGAGCGTGTCGATCAGTCGGCGGTAGTTCTCCAGCCCCCGGACCGGGTGGGTGAGCAGCCGCGCGACCCAGCCCGGATACTCCGTCGCCGCCAGCGCCAGATCGCGCACCGCCGCCTCGAAGTGCTCGCGGTTCCCGTTGACGGTGCCGACCATCACCTTGTTCCCCAGGACGAACTCCAAATTGATCTTGTCGGCCGGCACCTCGACCTTCCGGTCCCCGCCGGTGACGCTCGCCAGGACCAGCACCCCGTTCTTCCCCAGCGCCTCCATCGCTTCGAAGGCCAGCGGCGAAAAGCCGGTCGCCTCGTACATGAGGTCGAACGGCCCGCAGGCCGGCGCCGCCTCCCGCAGGGACGTGGTCCGGGTGCTCAGGTACCGGGCCCCCAGCGCCTCGACCAGGTCGGAATTGAGATACGGCTTGGGCATGAGCCCGAAGGTCGTCACCTCGAGCCCCCGCAACCGCAGGATCATGGTCGCGAACAACCCGACGGTGCCGGCCCCGAGGACCGCCGCCCTGCGGGGCCGCCACACCCGCAGCCGGCGCTGGATCTCGTACGCCTGCAGGATCCCCTTCTCCGGCACGCTCAGGGGTTCCACGAGCACCCCCACGTCCCGCAATGCCCGCGGCACCTTGACGATGTACTCCGGATCATCGACGTAATACTCGGTCAGGAACCCGTGCAGCCGGTTGATCCCGTGCTCGAAATACACGTCGTCCGTGGTCATGTCGTAGGCGCCGATGCGGTCGTAGATGCTGGTGCCGGGCCGCCGCACGGTCGCCACGACGTAATCGCCCGGTCGAAACTCGGCGACGTTCGGCCCCACCGCCTCCACCTGTCCGAAGTTCTCGTGCCCGGTGACCAGGAAGTCGCATCCCGCCGGCGTCTGGCCGTACTCGGCCGCGTTGATCTCCTTGTCCGTCCCGTCCACGCCGCACCGCACCAGCCGGACCAGGACCCCCCGGCCCCCGGGCACGGCGTCGAGGGTGGGCTTGGGCAGCTCGGCGAGGTGCATGCTGTTCGCCTTGCCGGGGATGACCGCGATCGCCTTCATCTGCGCGCCTCCGTGGCGTGAGCGATTCCGGCGGTCACCGCAGCCGCTCCAGCAGGTGGTCGCCGACCCGCAGAGCGTTCGCGATGATCGTCAGCGCCGGGTTCACCGCCCCGCTCGAGACAAAGAAGCTGCCGTCGACGACGTAGAGGTTGTCGACGTCATGCGCCCTGCAGTGGACATCCAGGGCCGACGTCCTGGGGTCGCGGCCGAACCGCACCGTCCCGCATTGGTGGGCCGTGCCGCCAATGGGAATGTGCTTGCCGAGATACAGCGACCGGGGGAGCAGATGGTCCTGACACCCCATCGCGTCGAGCAACCGCCGCAGCTTGGCCAGCAGCCGGCGGTGCCCCTCCATGTTGGTCTCCCTCAGATGCAGGACGATCGCTCCTTCGTCGTTCACGGTGACTCGGTTGTCGGGGTCGGGCAGATCTTCGGACGTGAGCCAGAAGTCGAGGGAATGCCGCGCCATGATCTCGAGCGGGAGGGCCGGTTTCCAGATCGCCCAGTCGGGGGCCTCAGCCCTGATCATCTCCCCGTCGGATTTGCCGAGCATCTGGATATGCCCCAACGGATACTCCCACTCGTCGGCGCCGAAGTAGAAATCGTTCAGCGCCAGCGTCTTCTGGAACACGGTCGGATTCGGGGCCTTGGAGATCGCCAGGACGGCCGAGTTGTTGTGGCGCATATAGTGCCGGCCGACCACATCCGAGCCGTTCGCCAAGCCGCGCGGATGCTTGTCGTTGGCGGACCGGAGCAGCAGCGCCGCCGAGTTGACCGCGCCGCAGGCCGCCACCACGATGTCGGCGGAGTACGCCTCGCGGCCGGCATCGCCCTCCACCTGCACCGCCGTCACCCGCCGCCCCGAGGCGTCGGTCTCGAGGCGGCGGACGTACGCGCGCGTGAGCAGCCGCACATTGGGGTGTTGGAGCGCCGGCTCCACGCAGATGACCTGCGCGTCCGCCTTGCCGTTGACGAGACAGGGGAAGCCGTCGAACGCGCTGCACCGCACGCAGGCGCTCGTATGACTGGGCTTGCCATCCTCTTCGTCCAGCAGGATGCCGAGCGGGATGGGGAAGGGATGGCACCCGAGCCGCCGCAGCTCGTCGGAGAGCTCCTGGACCCGGGGTTCGTGACTGACCGGCGGGTGACGGTACGGGGCGGTCGCGGGCGGCTCCGTCGGATCCGCCCCGCGCCGCCCATGCACGTGGTACAGGTGTTCGGCCTGCGTGTAGTACGGCTCGAAGTCCTCGTAGCCGAGCGGCCACGCCGGTGAGATCCCCCCGTGGTGGCGGATCTCTCCGAAGTCCTCCCGGCGCAGCCGGAACAGGGCCGCGCCGTACATCTTGGTGTTGCCGCCGACGCAGTAATGAATCCCCGGATGAAACGGACGCCCGTCGCAATCGTACCAGGTCTCGTTCGCCCGATACTTCGCCTCGATGAACACGGCGCGGGACTCCCAGTTGTCCTTCTCCCGGGGCAGCCAGTCGCCGCGCTCCACCAGGAGGATGCGCT
>VBAO01000019.1:7675-8752 GCA_005883865.1 Candidatus Segetimicrobium genomatis | reverse complement strand
GCGTCGAGCGCGAACGCGCTCATGCCCGGCCGCTCGCGCGTATACGTCGCCGAGTCGGTGCCGCACATGGCCGCGAACGTCGGGGGTCCGTCGGACGTCGTCCGCGAGGGGATGTCGCCGACCGGCTGCGCCGGCTCGCGCCGGTAGTTGTACTCGATGCCCCCTTCGCGCTGCTGCTCGACGGAGAACCAGGCGTTGAAGTCGCGGTTGAAGTCGCTGCCTGACGAGGATGCCCACGGGAACGTCCACCCCATCCGCCGCTTGTACGCCTGCAGCTTCGCAAGCGGCGCCCGCGACACCGCCCAGAGCATCACATCGTGGTGGGCCAGGTGGACGGCGAAGCCGTTGAAGCCGTCCGCGATCGTCGAGCAGGCCGGGCAGCCGGCGGTGTAGTCGGGCCCGAACATGAAGTGGTAGACGAGCAGCTGCGAGCGTCCGCGGAAGAGGTCGGCCAGACGGACCCATGGCAGTTCCCGCCGCCGCCGCGCCACCTCGTCGCTCCGCCGCGTGAGCTCCTTCTCCGCCTGGAGCAGGTCGAGCCGCGCCGCCAGCCACTCCTCATGCGTTCCGGTTGCGTGTTCCATCGTCCCCGTTCACCCCCGTCCTGGATGTTACAGCGTGCCGCTGTGCCGTCGCGAGATATAATAGTGCCGGGTACCGGACGGGTGGGAGTTACAAGTGTGGCGGGATTCCGATGGATCACCTAACTGCGGCCGCGGCGCGCGCCCTCGCCGAGGGTGATCCCCTCGGCGCCTTGAACTGGGTCGCCCTGCGCGACGACGCGCCGGCGATCGCGCTTCGGGGCATCGCGATGGCCCAGCTCGGCGACCTCGTACGGGCGAAGGCGCTCCTCCGGCGCGCGGTGCGCGCCTTCGACCCCAAAGAGGCGGTCGCCCGCGCGCGGTGCGTCGTCGCCGAAGCCGAGATCGCGCTCGCCTCACGCGACCTGGGCTGGTCCGCGAAGGTGCTCGGCGCGGCGCGAGCGGCGCTCGAACGGCACGGCGACCGGGTAAACGCCGCGCATGCGCGGCTCCTCGAGGTCCGGCGCCTCCTCCTGATCGGACGCCTCGAGGAAGC
>VBAO01000019.1:0-7479 GCA_005883865.1 Candidatus Segetimicrobium genomatis | reverse complement strand
CGGCTCCTTCGGCTCGAGGAGGTCGAAGCGCTGCTCGGTTCCAACGCGCTCGTCGTGGACGCGAGCCGCTATGCCGTGCGTGACGGACGCACGGCGGTCTCGCTGGCGAGGCGTCCGGTGTTGTTCGCCCTCGCGCGCGCGCTGGGGGAGGCGTGGCCGCACGACGTGCCGAGAGATGCACTCGTCGCGCGCGCCTTCGGCTGGAAGGTCGCCGATGAATCGTATCGCGCGCGGCTGCGCGTCGAGGTCGGCCGGCTCCGCAGGTCGCTTCGACCGCAGGCTGACATCCGCGCGACGCAACGCGGGTTTGCGCTGGCGCCGCGACGCGCACGCGAGGTCATCGTGCTGGCGCGCCCGTTCGAGGAGGAGCATGCGGCGGTGCTCGCCTTTCTCGCCGACGGGGAATCCTGGTCGAGCTCGGCCCTGGCGCTGGCGCTCGGAACGAGCCAGCGCACGGTCCAGCGGGCGCTCGACGCGCTTGCGGCGGCGGGCAAGGTGCAGTCGTTCGGCCGCGGGCGGGCCCGGCGCTGGATGATCCCGCCCGTGTCGGGACTCACCACGCCCTTGCTGCTTCCCGCCCCGCTGCCGGTCGGCTAGGATGGACGCATGAGTCGATCAGCAGCCGAAATCGTCCGTGAGTACGGCCCCTTTCCCGACGTCGAGCGCGTGCATGGGGTGTCGTATGACGGCCGGTACGTTTGGTTTGCCGCTGGAGACAGGATGCACGCCCTCGATCCCGCGAGCGGGAAGATCGTGCGCTCGATCGATGTCGCGGCGCAGGCCGGCACGGCCTTCGACGGGCGGCATCTGTTTCAGCTCGCCGGGGGCCGCATCCAGAAGGTCGATCCGGAGACCGGCCGCGTGGTGGCGACGATCCCGGCGCCCGGCGGCGGCGGCGATTCGGGCCTCGCGTGGGCCGAAGGGACCCTCTGGGTCGGGCAGTATCGGGACCGGAAGATCCATCAAGTCGATCCCCAGACGGGGGCGATTCTCCGCACGATCGAGTCCAAGCGCTTCGTCACTGGGGTCACCTGGGTCGACGGAGAGCTCTGGCACGGCACCAATGAGAACGGCACGAGCGATCTGAGGCGGCTCGATCCCCGAACGGGAGAGGTCCTGGAGACGATCGAGATGCCCCCGGGCGTGGCTGTGTCGGGGCTCGAGTCCAACGGCGGCGATCAGTTCTTCTGCGGAGGAGAAAAGAGCGGGAAGGTGAGAGCCGTCCGCCGGCCCAGGCGAGGCTCTGCGGCAGGCAGCGGCTCCGGAATCCCGGCTGGCTCTACGGCCAGGTAACGGTTAGCATCGAAGCCCGCGGCGCCTTTCTAAACGATGTATGGTTCGTGCGACGAGAACTACGTCTGGTAAAGACCCTGCTTGATCGTCTCCGAAGGCGTACGTTTGTTCATCGCACCTCCGATCGGCAGGAGAAAACCCAGTAGCAAATTGGGTCTGCACCCTATCGTGGGGGACTCACCCAACTAATAGATTTGTGTCGATCCTTCAAGACAACCCTTTAAGACGGGGAAGCAGCGATCTTCGCGTTGACGATTCGCAGAGGGGGAAAAGCGATGCGACGATGGATGAGGCTGTCGAGCGCGGTCTTTATGACTCACCATCGCTCCTTCCATTTTCGGGGAGCGGTGTTGGGGGGTCTTTTGGGCTTGACTTCGCTCCTGTTGGCCACTCCATCTGCGCGGACCGGAAATATCATTGGCTTTACCAGACAAGTTTCTCCCCCTGCGCAAACAAATGCCACCGAGCCATCGGTTGCGGTGGATCGTTCGGATGGAACGGTGTACGTGGCCTGGCAGGCAAGCGGCAGCCATGTGGCGCGATCCGACGATGGTGGACGAACGTTCATTCAAAAGCCCGAGCTCGATCCGTTCGGAAATGATGTGGGCGATGTACACATCCGCGTTGGCGGCCCCAGCCCCTGTTCGATGCCGATTAGTGGCTGCACGCCGGGAGCACATCGCTTCTACGTCTCATCGATCGAGCAGCTCCCGCTTCTCCTGCAGGTGAAGCTCGCGTTTAGCGACGACCGTGGCGACACATGGACAATCAACGACATCGCCGCAGTCAATCCTTCTTTCATCGACCGGCCCTGGATCGCCGTCTTCCCGAGCAAATTCAGCGCCAACCAGGACCAAGTTTATGTCGCCTATCACGATTTCACTGCGAGCCAGATCAACGTCGCGGCTTCAAATGACGGCGGCAAGACATTCGGCCTCTCCGTGGATGTATTGCTGGGCACAAACGGCATCGCCTTTGCGAACTCGTTCTGTAACACCGTGCCCAGTGATATCGAGGTTGACCCGGAGACGGGCGAGGTCTACGTGCAGTGGATCACCGCCGACCCGGTCGCGAATGTCGGTCAAGGTTGCAACATCTCACAAATCCAGAATTTCCACCAGGTCTGGGTTGCGCACTCTCCTCCCGCCACACCGGCAGGAATCACCGTCTGGGATGACCACATGGTCTTCGACGGCGGCCCCTCGACGAACACCGACAAGATCTTCGCCACCCTGGCTGTGGACGATTCCGGAGCGCCGGGCGTAGGTGGAAACATCTACTCGGTCTTCCCGGACAACCTCGTCGCCGCCGACCACTTCGACATTTGGTTCACTCACTCCAGCGACAAGGCCGGAACTTGGTCGCCGCCGGTGCAGGTCAACAACGACAAGGGGACGCACTACTTTCCCTGGATCGCAGCTGGGAGTACGGGCCGCGTTGACTTCATATGGCTCAACTCGCCGGATCTCACGCCCAATGACGCAGCGCTTTCTCCCTGGTTCGTCACCTTCGCGCAGACCATCAACGGAAACACAGCCACGCCGAAGTTTACCCAGACCTCTGCTTCCAGCGGCGTCATGCATGTCGGGGGGATTTGCACCAACGGTATTTTCTGCTCGGTCAGCGGCGGCAACCGCGATCTCGCGGATTCGATTTCCATCGTGATCGATCGCGGAGGAAGCGCCGCCTTGGCTTGGACCGACCAGGGGACCGTGCTCCATGGCCCCACCCATATCACCTACGGGTGCGTCAAGGCGCAGCAATCGGCGATTGTGGGCGCCAACCCGGGGCTGAGCTGCAAGGGACCTGCCGGACCTTAGAATCGGCTAGGCGAACCAGCGGTCGTCAATGGAACGGCTCTGCCAGCTAGACAGCGGCCAGCACGGCTTTGCGTAAGAGACGTGGCAGTTTGATATGGGCAAAGAATGTGGCTGGGTAGAGGTAGTGCTCGCCGGATTCATCGATAACACGAACCTGTCGGTGCTTGGCCGCGTCGCGATCGGGTAGCGCCTGATAAATCTTCCAACGCTCCAGCGACGCTTCGTAGCCATCGTTTCGCAGACAGAGGAGCAAATTGCGTCGCGTCGAGCTCATATTGCCGCTCACGAAAGGTAGGGTTTGATCTTGAATTCCCTCATGCGCAGGTCATCGGTTCAAATCCGATCGCCGGCGTGGCAACCGCGGCAGCCACCTCGACCAGCGACATCCCCACAAACTTCATAGGGGCTTACCCATTGCACGCGGGCGACGCCGGATTTTTGACCAAAGGCTCGCGTACATTGGCGTCTCGCTGATGCGCAGCAGCAAAGCATATAGCTCGTCTTTCGCCCAGAAGGTGGGATTCAATTCCACTATTCGTGTAGTGCCGACCCGATTGCTAACGACGACCCCGGCTCTCTCGAGTGAAGTCACGGCGCGTTGGATCTCGATGACTCGCCGACTCAGGATTCGGGCAATTTCGGAGGGATAGGTGCGTTTCAGCCGTCCGATGGTTACCAGGGTATCCGTTCTAGCGGCCGAGCCAAACAACTTATCGTCCACCCTTAGAGTACAACATAAATGTAGTAGACTTACTACATATTTGTGTAACGTGTGGAATTCCGCCAGAATAGGCGCTCGGTAGAGACTGTGGTCAAGCCGCGGTCCGGCTGACGAATGAAGCGCCCGCGTGGGAACACACCCGCGTCATCCCTCCATCGACGACGACTTCTTCTCCTGTTCATGAAAGGCGAGTCGTCGGATGTGAGTAAGTCCTTTCATATGCGTTTTCGTACAGGCGGATTCGACAAAACAAGCGCAGCAGGGACCCGGGACGTATGCACCAGTCCCCCGCACTGGCCGCCGCCTGCTCCTGGCAAAGGGAGAGGACGGCAGGTGTCGCGAAAGGAAGATCCGGAATATCGGCTGCGTGGGGGACACCCAAGGCCTCACATCACATCGTGCGGAGGGTACGAAATGGAGACGCCACGCAAGGTACTGGCAAGGATGTTTGTCCCGCCCTGTCTGGCGGCGCTTCTGACTGTGGCGGCCTGGACCCAGGCCGGGTTCACGGCGGGGCCTCCTCGCTTTACACCGGTGACAAAGTGGTGCAACGCGAGGATTATCTTCTTCCCCGGCGGCCCCCCGGGCGGCGTGTTCGCGAACAACGTGTACAACGGCGCGCGGCAGGCGGAAGTGGACCTCGGCCCCAAGGTGCAGTACATCTTTTCCGATTGGGCTCCGCAGAAGATGATCCAGCAGTTCAAAGAAGCAGCTGCCACAAAACCCGACGGGATCGCCGTCATGGGGCATCCCGGCGATGCCGCTTTTGACCCTCTCATTGAAGATGCGGAAGCTCGGGGGATCATCGTGACGAGTCAGAACACGCAGCTACCCAAGATGGAAGGCAAGTATGCCGCCAAGGGGTTCGGCTACGTCGGTCAGGACCTCTATGGCGCAGGATTCGCGCTGGGCTCAGAGGCCCTGAAACGATCCGGGCTCAAGGCGGGCACACGGGCGGTGGTGTGGGGGCTTCTCTCCCAGCCGACCCGCGGCCTGCGCACGAAAGGCGTGATCGACTCGTTGAAGAAGGCCGGCCTGACCGTGGACTATGTAGAGATCGACTCCGCGACAGACGCCGATCCGGCAGCAGGGACTCCCACCTTCACCGGCTACGTTACCTCCCACCCGGACGTCAAGCTCATCGTCACCGACCACGGCGCCATGACGTCCACGCTGGAGACCTACTTGAAGGCCGTAGGGAAGAAGCCGGGCGACATCTACACGGCCGGCTTTGACCTCGCCCCCGCGACGGTGGCGGCCCTGCGGGGCGGCTGGACCACCCTGGTGATCGACCAACAGCCCTGGCTCCAGGGATACCTTCCCATCCTGCAGATTTGCCTGACCAAGACGTATGGATTCTCGGGCCTCCACATCGACACGGGCGGGGGATTTGTCGACAAAAACAACATCAACTTCCTGGCGCCGCTGGCGGAGAAGGAAGTGCGGTAACACTCTGGCTCGATCAGGGCGGACCTTGGGGGCGGGAAGGACCAGCGGTCCGCCCATTGCGCCCGCCCCTCGCATGCGCAGACGCCGGCGGGTGGAGGGCCGGGCGTCCCTTCTGTCCGGCTGCTGCCGGTGATCGCGGGGGCCTGACGTCGCCGGGAGAGACCCTGTGGACACCTCTGATCTGCTGACCTTGTCCCGCATCTCCAAAACATTTGGCGAAGTGACGGCTCTACGCGATGTCGACTTCCACGTCGGCAAGAACGAGATCGTCGGTCTCCTCGGAGACAACGGGGCGGGCAAGTCCACCCTCATCAAAATCATCACTGGGTATCACCACCCCGATCCGGGCGGCGAGATTTTCTTCAAAGGGAAGCGGATCGACCACTTGAGTGTGGCCAAGGCCCGGGACTTAGGAATTGAAACAGTGTATCAGGAGAAGGCTCTCGCCGACAAGCAGGCCTTGTGGCGCAACATCTTTATGGGGCGCGAAATGACGACGGCGCTCGGTGTCCTCAAGATCCGCCGGATGCGTGAAGAAACGCGGCGGTTGATGGTCGAGACGATGGGGTTCACATCGGCCGCCGTCGTCCCCGACACTCTGGTGCGCACTCTGTCGGGCGGAGAGCGGCAGGGGGTCGCCATTGTGCGCGCTCTCTATTTCCAGGCTGAGCTCATTATCCTCGACGAGCCAACCATGGGGCTGTCGGTCTCGGAGACCCGGAAGGCGCTGGACTTCGTCCGAGGAATCAAGCGGGCCGGCAAATCCTGCATCTTCATCGATCACAACATCTTCCACGTGTATCCCGTGGTCGATCGGCTCGTCATTCTGGACCGCGGCCACGTCGCCGGAGAGTTTGTCCAACACGCCGTCACCCTGGACGAGCTGACCCATAAGCTGCAGATGGTCGCGCGGACCGGCAGCCTGGAGGGAACACCGAGGGACGCGGACCCGTGAGAGTGTCTCCCCGCGCGCGTGGGAGGGCGGCGGCGTGATCTCCCGCCTGGAGGCGCGACGCCGGACGGCCGACGGCTCCGGGGCCGGCCTGGCTCGGTACGGACGCCGGCACGCGGTCCAACTCGGCACCATCGCGGTCGGCCTGCTCATCTGGGCGGTCTTCATCATCGGGGCGCCTCGCACGTTTCTCTCCTACAACATTTACCAAGCCTTCATGTCCACGACGCCTTTCTTCGCGCTCATGGCTCTTCCGCTCACGATGGTGGTCATCGCCGGGGAGATCGACCTGTCGTTTCCTTCGGTGATGGCTCTGGGCACGGCCGCGTATGCCTATACGCTCGCGTACACAGGTGATCTGACGCTGGCGTTTTTCGCCTGCGCGCTGGCGGGGATTCTGGCCGGGGTGACCAATGGTGGGATCGTTGCGGGACTGGGGATTCCGTCCCTGGTGGCGACCATCGGCACCCAGTTCTTCTGGCGCGGGGTGGTTTTGGTCGGCACCGGGGGCAACGGAGTCTCCCTCGTGCCCACCCGCGGCACCGTCTTCTACAGCATGATGGTCGGGCGGCTCGAAGGGCTGATCCCGGCACAGATGCTCTGGACGGTCTTCATGGCGATCGTGGTCGCCTTTCTTCTCAACCGCCACCGGTTTGGCGCTCACGTCTACCTGATCGGCGACAACATCGAGAGCGCCCGCCTGATGGGCGTCAACGTCCGGCAGCGGAAAATGCTGTTGTTTGTGCTCATGGGGATTGCGGCCGCGTTCGCCGGCCTGGTCGCCAGCCTGGAGGTGACCTATTTCTGGCCGACCCTCGGCGACGGCTACCTGTTGACCACGATCGCCTCCGTGTTCCTCGGCGGCACCTCCGTCTTCGGCGGAACGGGGACCATCCTCGGTACATTCGTCGCGTGCTTCATCATCGGGGCCATCAATGCGGGGATTGTGGCGATCGGTCTGACGGGATTCTGGACCCAGCTCATCTACGGGTTGATTATCGTGCTCTCCGTGACCCTCCAAACCGCTCTCAGCCGGAAGCTCGCCTGATGCGCCGGTGACCCTCCAGGGGTGCGAGTCCTCAAACATAGGTTCAACATGGAGCCCTTAGGTTTCTCGATCAAGGGTGCATCACTCGCGGCTTGGCGGGACGGCCCCAAGAACCTAATTTGTGCTCGGGTGAAGGGACAAACACACCACTTCGCTCACGCTAATAATGCTCCAAGCTTCTGGAGGATCTCCGTCA
>VBAO01000018.1 GCA_005883865.1 Candidatus Segetimicrobium genomatis | reverse complement strand
CCGACGGGGCCGCAGACGCTCAGTTCCTCGTGCAGTTCTTCCGGGAGCCCTCGGGCGGATGGCTCGCGACGGACGGAGCGCTTGCGCTCCAGTACCACCTCGCGGCAAACGCCCTGGACGCCCTCCCGGGCAAGCTCAAGACGTTCCTTGGGCTTCCTCAGGCCGCGTCTCAGCCCGCCAAGCCCCCTCCCACCACCAAGCCGGGGCCGGCGCAGGCGCCCAAGACCAGGTAAGACGCGCCGCCGGGCTGGGCGCGCCTACGGGGGCGGGAGCGCCGGGGGCTGGAAGTTGCTGACGACGGCCAGGCCCGCCGGCGCGGCGCCGATCAGGAGCGGGCGGGGGGCCGGCAGCGTGGAGAGCGCGTCCCGGGGCATGACCACGACCGCCCGCTCGCGTTGCCACGCGCGGCTGAGGTCCCCCGGGCCGACGAACTCCACCGGCCGGTCGATGTAGAAGTCGGCCAGTTCGTTGTAATCCCCCAAGACCAGCACGTGCGCGTCCGGGCTGCCCAGCCGGTTGACGATCCTGGCGATCGGGCGCCATGGGGAGACCTCATCCCAGATCCGGGCCATCGACGCCACCGCGAGGCCATAGGCCAGCAGGGTCATGAGCACGAGCAGCACGACCCCCGCCTTCGGACGATGCAGGAAGGTTGCGGCCGCGTAGGCCACGAGCGCGCCGGTAAACGGGGGGAGGAACGACCAGAAGAGCGGCGCGTAGCGCGCCGCGTCGCCGGGAAACTTCACGACCGCGACGGTGGTCACGATCCCCAGAAGCGGAAGCGCGGCGGCGAGCGCCCCGACCGCCGCCTGTCTCGCCCACGCGGCCTTGCCCACCGCATGGCCGGCGAGCACGGCGAGCGGAGGGAAGACCGGGAGCAGGTAGCGGCTTGCCTTGTCCCCGAGCGACAGGGAGAGGAAGCCCACCACCACGATCACCCAAAGCGTGCACACCCACAGAGGAGAGGCGTCCGTGCGCCTCGCATGCCATCCGTCCCTGAGCGCCCCCCACAGCCAACCGGACCAGGGCAGGAACCCCAGCGGCAGCAACAGCACGTACGCTCCAAATCCGGCCCACCACGGCACCACGGTGGGGGAGGCCTGCACCGGATGGAAGAACCGTCCCACGCCGAGCGTGCCCCCAAGAAAGAACGTCGCGACGAACGGGGCTCCCTGGCGGAGGACGCCGATCGCAAACCAGGGGAGGGCCACCGCCAGGAAGACGGCCGCCCCAAGCATCGCGGCGCCCGCGGCGCCGCGCGGGAGCCGCGGCCGGTCGATGGTCAGGTGCGCGCCGATCACCAGGGCGATCATGACGACGCCCGCGATCCCGATCGTGAGGACCGCCAGTGCTGCCGCCAGCGACACGAGGACCGGCGCGTACCAGGCTCCCTCGCGTTCCCACCGGAGGTGCCAGTAGACCGCCAGGGTGAGGAAGAGCGCGAGCGGCACGTGCTGCTCCGGGACGAGGCTCTGGTAGAAGAACTGCGCCGTGGTCAGGAGGATGAGGGCGGCGAGCAGCGCCTCGCTTCGGGGCAGGGCCAGGCGGGCCAGCGCGTAGGTGGCCGCCGCGGTCGCCAGCGCGAGCGCGAGATGCCAGAGCCGGAGCGCCCACTCGGCCGTGCCGACGGCGGCGAACGTGAGGCTCATGAGCCAGAACGTCAAGGGCGGCTTGTCCACCACCGGCATCTGCGAATGACGGAGTGTGAGCCAGTCCCCGGAGGCCAAGAGGTTCTTGGCGATTTTGCCGTACCGGGCGGTCACACCGTCGGTGAGCGGCAACGGCAGCCCGGCGACCAGGAGGGCGACCGCGAGGATCAGGAGTGCCGATATGAGGGGACGATCGCGCTCGGAAACGGGCACTTCGGGGCGGTTCGTCGTCACGGGAGGGGTCTCCTGGCAGGATCGGGCGCCGCGCGCTGCGAATTCTCAAGGATCGAGGCGCAGATCCCCGCAACGGACGGTTGCTGGATGGCAGCATCGAGACGTCGCAGGATACTCGGCTGGCTTGTCGTCACCGCCCTCCTCGCCTCGGCAGGGGAAGGTCTGGCGCAGGCCCCCCCTACTTGGCCCGTTGTCCTGGCCTCCACGGGATTTACCGTGCCGGTCGCCTCGGGGATCTTCTTCAGTCATTTCGGCGTGACCACCGAGATCGGGCCGCTCGACATCCATCATCTGCGCATCGACCTGGATAACCCCTCGGTGCGGCTCGGCGTCGCCCTGGCCCACGACCGCCTGATGAGCGACGACGAGACGGTGTCCTCGATGGTGGCGCGCAGCGGCGCCATCGCCGGCGTCAACGGCGATTACTTCGACATCCACGATTCCGGGATGCCCATCAACATCCTCGTGCGGGACGGGGTGTTGCTGCGCAGCCCATGGCGGTTCGTGGCGCTCGGCATCACGCGAGATGGGACGGTGCAGGTGGTCCGGTTCCGCTGGACCGGAACCCTCTCGATCCCGGAGACCGGGGAGACGCGCGCGCTCGACGCCTACAACAGCGGCATCGCCCAGGATGGGATCGTGGCCATCACGGACGTCCGGGGGTATGGGGCGCCGCCGCCCGAGCCCGGGGCCCGCCAGACGGTCGTCGAACTGAGCCCCGCGTATGAGCTCAACCTGTATGTGATCAAGCCTGACTCGGTGACGCCCGCGGCGCCCGGGGGGGAGAACAATCGCTTTTTCGTGAAGCAGGTCTGGCCGCAGCAGCCTTTCTATGCCCCCTTCCCGAAGGGCGAGCTCATCCTGGTGGGCCGCGGAGGCGGGGCCGACTGGTTGTCCCGCAAGGTGGCCGTGGGGCAGCAGATCCAGGTGAGCCTCACGACCGATCCCGACTGGCGGGAGTATCAGGGGGTGATCGGGGGCGGCCCGATCCTCGTGCGAGACGGGCACATCGTGGATGATCCGGACGCGCCCGCCCCGCAGGAGCAGGACCGGCGGCATCCGGTGATCGCGATCGGCGTCGCGCGGGACGGCCGCAGGCTCACGTTCGTTGAGGTCGACGGCCGGCAACCGAACTTCAGCATCGGACTGACCCGGCTGGAACTCGCGTCGTACATGCAGTGGCTCGGGGCGTATCAGGCAATGGCGTTCGACAGCGGGGGATCGGCGACCATCGTCGCCCGGCTCCCGGGCCAGCCGGCGCCCGCCGTGGCCAACGCGCCGTCCGACGGTCGGGAGCGACCGGTCGCCAACGCGCTGCTGATCTACAGCACCTCGGTCCCGGGGCCCCCCATCAAGCTCCTGGTCAACGCGAATCAGCCGCTGCGGCTGTACGCCGGCGCCGCGTTCCCGCTCTCGATCATCGGGCTCGACGGGCAGGGCAACCCGGTGCCGCCGCCCGAGCCCCTCCAAGTCTCCGCTTCCCCGCCGCTCGTGGTCTACGGCGGCGGGTGGGTCCGGGCCGGCGCGACCGCGGGGGAAGGCGTGCTGCAGGTGCAGAGCGGAAACGCCGCCGGCACGACCCGGGTCTCGGTCCTCACCCATCTGCGGCGCCTGGTGGTGACCCCCGAGGCCGTGAACCTCGTTCCGGGCGCGGGGTGGATGTTTGCCATGGCCGGCAAGGACGAGGAGGGCCACTACGTCGCCCTCCCGGACACCGCCGGAGCGTGGGTGGTGACCCCGCCGTGGCTCGGGACGTTTTCCGCGCCGGGCGCGTTCGTGGCGGGGGAGCGTCCTGCGATCGGGACGATCCGGGCCCACCTCGGAGGGGCATTCGCCCAAATCCGCGTCGCGATCGTCAACTCGGCCAAGCCCATCAACCAGTTCGACCGCGGGGACTGGTCGTTCCGCGGCTACCCCGAGACCGTGACCGGTTCGGTGGCCCTCGTCGCCACCCCCAGCCATGCGCACCACCCGTCGGCCCAACTCGTGTTCAACCTCGATGGGTCCTCCAACCGGGCGGCGTACATGATCACGCACCTCCCGATCGGGGGCACGCCGACGGGGGTGACCATGTGGGTCTACGGGGACGAGAGCGGCGTGTGGCTGCGGGGAACGTACGAGCCCTCGAGCGGCTCTCCCGGCAGCGTGACGTTCGCCCGCCGGGTGACCTGGCGAGGCTGGCGCTCGGTGACCGCGCAGTTGCCGCCCGGGCTGGCTTATCCGATCACGTGGACGTCGTTCCACGTTGTGGAGACCGATCCCACCCGCTCCCCCCACGGCGTGCTCTATCTCAGCAGCCTCCGGGCGATCTACCCGGAGCACGGGGCGAGGAAGCGCTAGGGCGTTCAGCGGGCGATCCTCGCGGCGTCTATCGCGATCGGAATCGTGGCACTCATTGGAGGTGTGGGGACGCTTCTGAGCCGATTCGTCGGCCCTGCACTGCTTGCCCTCGCGCTGGGCCTCGGGTGGCCGTCTCCGCCGGCCTCTTCCGCCACGGAGGATGATCTCCAGAAGGCGGTCGATGCCTACAGCCGCGGCAATCTCGTCCAGGCTCGGGTGGTGCTGGAGTCCCTCCAGCCGGATCCCGGCCCGCTGGGCGGTCGCGCCGCGTATCTGCTCGGCGTCATCGACCTGCAGCAGCGAAAGTTCGCGCCGGCGGAGGCGGTCTTCAGCCAGGCGGCGGACAAACTGCCCATTCTCGCCGATCATGCCCACTACTACCGGGCGGTCGCGGCCTTCTACGCCGGCGACTACCGGCTGGCCGTCGAGGCGTTTCAGGCGGTGCTCTCCCGATACCCGACCAGCACGTTGCGCGGCCTCGCCCTGTTCTGGGAGGCCGAAAGTCTGTGGGGGGTGCACTCCCCCGATGCTCCCGCGGCGTTCCACCACTACCTGGAAGAGTATGGGGAGGGGGCCCACGCCGCGCAGGCGTGGTTTGACATGGGTGAAGCCTTCGTGGAGCTCGGCCGGTGGGACGACGCGGCGTCGGCGTACCGGCGGATCCGCTGGGGGTTCGAAGGCAGCCCCTTCTGGCAGCCGGCGTGGGCGCGCCTCACGGCGCTCGCCCGCGCGCACCACCTGGCGCTCGACACGACGCCGCCGGAAGTGTTCTACCGGCGGGCCCTGGCCGACATCGGGGCCGGGGAGTTCCGCGCCGCCCGGGCCGAGCTCCTTCGCGCGCTGGCAATGCCGAGCGGGTGGCGGGTCGCCGACGATGCGCTGTTCCAGCTCGGCGTGCTGAGCTACCAGCGAGGCCGGCCCGACGAGGCCGCGGGCTACTTCCGGCGGGATGCCGATTTGCGCGCAGCGCACGCTGACGACTCGCTGTACTGGCTCGAGAAGATCGCCCTCAGGCGGAACCGGGAAAACGACGCGCTCGCGTTCGCCCGCGAGCTGCTCCAGATGTACCCGGGGTCCCCGTTTGCGCCCCGGTCCCTCTACGCGATCGCCGAGGTGCGGGGGGACAAAGGTGATCTCGGGCCGGCCCTCGGGCTCTTTCGGGAGGCCGGCGCGCGCTTTCCCGAGACGGAGTATGGCCAGCGCGCGCTGTGGGCGGTGGGGTGGGTCCAGTACCAGGCCCGGCAGTGGGGGGCGGCCCGAGACGAGTGGCTGCGGATCGCCCGGGGGTCGAGCGGAGAGGTGGCTCCCGCGGCCCACTACTGGGCGGCCCGCGCCGCGGATGCCCTCGGCCGCGTCGACCAGGCCCGAGACGAGTACCGCCAGGTGGCCGCGCACTACCCCGACTCCTACTACGGCCAGCGCGCCGCGGCGCGCGCGAGCATGCGCGTGCGCGCCGCGGTGGTCCCGCTCCCCGAGATCCCCCCCGGGGAACTCCTCTCGTTCGATCGATACCGGGAGCTCGACGCGCTCGCCCAGATCGACGATGCGGTCAGCGAACTCGCGGCGGCGGCCGAGAAGGCCCCGCAGCAATACCAGGCCGCGGTGGGGGCGATCCTCAGCCAGCGCTACGTCCTGCAGGGCGAGGTCGGCCACGGGATCACCGTGGCGGAGCAAATCCGGGATCTGGTCGGAGGCGCGGGGCAGGGGCTGCCGCTCATCTTGTGGGAGTCGCTCTACCCGCAGGTGTACTGGGAGGCGATCACCCAGGCCGCGGCCCGGATGGGGATCGACCCATACCTCGTGGCCGGGGTGATCCGCGAAGAAAGCCGGTTCAATCCCCAGGCCGTCTCCCCTTCCAATGCGTATGGATTGATGCAGCTGGTGCCCGTCACCGCCAGAAACGCCGCGCGCCGGGTGGGGATCCGCTCGCCCAACAGCCAGACCCTCAGGGATCCCAAGACGAACGTCCTGCTCGGGAGCGTCGTGCTCCAGGAGCTCCTCGGCCGCTTCAGCCGGGTGGACCTGGCCCTCGCCGCCTACAACGCCGGGCCGCAGATGGTCGGCCGGTGGCAGGCCAAGCGCGGCGCCGTCGATCCCGAGGTGTTCGTCGAGGAGATCCCGTACCTCGAGACCCGCAGCTACGTCAAGACGGTGATGCAGTCCGCCGCGATGTACGCGTGGCTGTACCGCGACGGGCACCCGTCCTCGACGCCCTAGCCCCACGTCTCGACCAGGCGTCCCTCCGGCGCCGGCGCAGGAGCCGGCAGATGAGGCGGCGTAAGCGTCCCAGCGGGACTTCGGGGGGAGGGATGATCCATGGTTGCTCAGCGCACGGGCTGCCGGTTCGTCCTGCCGATCTGCATCTCGGTGATCCTGGCAGCGCTCATGGCGTTCCCGGGGGATTCCGCCCCGATGGCGGGGGGGACGCTCCGGATGAGCCTCGCGGACAGCGATGTGACGAGCTTCGATCCGATCGTTCCGTTCGACAACATGTCGATCTGGACGATGCTCCACATGTACGATCAGCTGGTCCGGGCGGGGAAGGACGGGGCCACCGTCGAGCCCGATGCCGCGGACTCGTGGCGGACCAGCCCGGACGGCAAGACCTGGGTCCTGCACATCCGCGACGGGGTCACGTTCGCGGACGGGACCCCGCTCACCGCGGTCGACGCCCAGCTGGCGCTGGAGCGGGCCGGCTCCAAGGACTCCAATTTCGAGGACAACTTCGCCCTGGTCAGCCACGCGACCGCCACGGATCCGCACACCCTGGTCGTCAGCCTGAAGCAGCCCTCGGCGTCCTTTCTCGCGTACGCCTCGCTGTACGCCGCGTCGATCGCGCCCGAAAAGGCGGTGAAGGCCCAGGGAAACAAATTCTGGGACCACCCGATCGGCAGCGGGCCGTACGTGCTGGCCGAGTGGGTGAAGGGCGATCACGTGACGCTCCGGCGGAATCCCCGCTACTGGCAGAAGCCGTATCCGTATCTGGATGAGCTGCGCTTCGACGTCCTCACCGATGACAACACCCGCATGCTCAAGTTCCGAGGCGGGGAGCTGGACATCGCGACCAACGTGCCTCCCAATCAAGTCGAGCCCCTCAGGCGGGTGAAAGGGGTGGCCGTCAAGCTTTTTCCGCAGATGCGCTTCGACTACATCTACTACAATCACGCACGCAAGCCGATCAATGACATCCAGGCGACCAGCATGCTCCCGCCCATGCTGGACTGGAACGACCAGCTCAAACCCTATCCGTACGACACGGCGAAGGCCAGGGCGCTGATGCAGGAGGCGGGCCTCGGGAACGGTTTCTCGACGGAAATCCTGCTCTACTCGGGAGACATTCTGGCGAGCCGGATCGCGACGATCCTCAAGGATGAGTGGAAGGCGATCGGGGTGGACCTCAAGGTCACCGTGCTGGAGGCGGGGACGGTCCGGGCCCGCCGCAAGGTGAGCGACTTCGATA
>VBAO01000468.1 GCA_005883865.1 Candidatus Segetimicrobium genomatis | reverse complement strand
TGTGCGCATCCACGGCCCACGAATCCGCGTCTTCCGTCCCCCGGGCGAGATGGGCGAAGGTGGGCGAAGCCGCCGCCCACAAGCCGAATGCCCCGTCGACGTGCACCCACGCGGCCGCGTCGTGCGCCGCAGCGCAGACCTCCCTGACCGGATCGAACGCGCCGGTGTTAACGTTGCCTGCCTGCGCACAGACGATGGTGCGATCCGTCAGAGGCGGCATCGCCTCGGCCCGCATTCGTCCCTGACCATCCACTGGGACCCGCACCACACGGTCGCGGCCCAGGCCCAGCAGGGTCAGCGCCTTTAGGAGACTAACGTGCACCTCATCACCGACAACCACCGTGATCGGCGGCGCTTCGAACAGCCCATTGGCTTCTACGTCCCATCCGGCGCGGGCAAGAATCGCATGCCGGGCGGCTGCAAGTGCAGAAAAGTTGGCCATCGTCGTGCCTGTGACGAACGCCCCTCCAGACTGTTCAGGCAAATGGAGCACGTCGAGGAGCCACCGCAGGGCTATCTCTTCCAACGTGGCGGCCGCGGGGGACGTGACCGCGAGTCCGGCGTTCTGGTCCCACGCCCCCGCCAGCCAGTTCGCGGCCAGCGCGGCGGGGAGCGAGCCCCCAGTGACGAAGCCGAAATACCGCCCGCCAGCCGATGCCATCGTCGCCGGCGATCCGATGGCGTCAAGTGCCGCAAGGACCGCCTCCGGGTCATCGGGGTGCTGGGGGAGGGATCGTCCGAGATCGGGAAGACGGCTTATCGCCTCGGCGGACGGCACCACGCTGCGGCTCTCGAGCCCCTCCAGGTAGCGATTTGCCCGGGTGGCCGCATCAAGCAGCAGCGGACGCATACGCATACCCCCCCTTTAGTTCCGCCCGGCTAGGCGATGATTCGGACGATATTTAGACCGAGGGATCCTCATCGGATCACACTCCTACTTCGCCTCGGAACTTTGCGCTTCATCCGGGAAGCGTCCGCTCCAGATCGGCGAGGTGCGGCGGGTCGGCGCCCGCGCGTGTGCAGGTCAGGCCGGCGACCCGGGCCGCGCGCGCGAGCGCGGCGGCGATCTCGGAGGACCCGAGCCGCGCAACCGCATCGCGGGTCAGGCGACGGGCCCGGGACAGCCATTCCAGCAGACCCGCCGAAAATGCGTCGCCGGCCCCCACGGTATCGATCACAGGCACCGGAACCGACGGCACGCGCACTTCGCCTGCGGTACTGAATGCCACTGCCCCGTCCGATGCGAGGGTGACGACGACGAGCACCGGACCAGGCGCGTCCGGCCTCGCGAGCCAGGACCGGGCCACCTCCCCCGCGGGCACGCCCGGATAGAGCACGCCAAGGTCCGGGCGGCTTGCCTTCACCACGTCCGCGCGCCGGAGCCACGTCTCGAGCCGCGCCCGGCCCGCGTCGAGGCCGGGCGTGAGCGCCGGGCGGACATTCGGATCCAGGAGGATCAGCCGCCGGCCCTGCTCTCGCCGCCCGAGCGCCTCCAGGGTCGCGCCGACGGGTTCGACGAGCAGGGAGTACCCCGCGAAATGCAGCGCCTCCACGTCAGGCGGGAACGCGGGCGGAAGATCGTGGGGACGCAGCGCGCGCTCCGCCGTCCCGTGGCCGTAGAACGAGAATTCCGGTTCCCGGCCCCCCTCCTGCTGGACGAACGCGAGCGCCGTCGGTTCAGCGCGGTCGCTGATGTAGCGGGGATCGACACCGCTGTGGAGGAGCTGCGCCCGCAGAAACCGGCCGAACACGTCGCGCGAGAGGCCGCCGAGAAACGCCGCGGCCACTCCCAAGCGCGCGAGCGCGACCGCGACGTTCAACGAGGCGCCGCCCACGTGGGGGGCGTAGCGCGGCCCGCGCTCGGTTCGCTCCGCGGTGAAATCGACGAGCGCCTCGCCGCACGCAACGCCGCCGCGCTCGCTAGAGCCGGCTATATGAAGAATTCGCGTCACACCAAGCCGGCGTTACGGCCCACTGGAGGGACCAGGTGCCTCCCTCGCTCCGTTCAAGACAAACGATGCCGCCGTTATAGAATGTCACGACTCCCCGGCCTTCGTCCCCGCACAGGAGCCTGGACGCCAGCCGCGCGAGATGGGGGAGATGCCCAACCACCATCGTGTCCCCCGGCTCCCGCATCAGGCGGTCTGCCCACACCCTGGGATCGGCCTGAGGGTCCAGACCCTCGGCCTGGGCGGTCTCGACGGGGCTGAGATACTCCGCCCACACCTCGGCCGTCTGCCGCGCCCGAAGTTTGCTGCTGTGAAGAATCCGGCGGACGCGAACATGCGCGTGACCGGCCGCATGAGCGGCCACTCTCCGCGCATCATCGTAGCCCTTCTCGGTCAAGGGACGATTGGGGTCGACTTCTTCCCACTTAGCTTCCGCATGCTGGCACAGGTAGAGCTTCATCGCCACTCTCCCAGGTTTCACCGGGCCCGCCGTCCGGCGTGCGATCCCCTCACCGGCCGCCGGTCTGCTCGATCAGCTTGGCGACGAGCGCCGTCCACCCCGTTTGATGGCTCGCGCCCAGCCCGGCCCCAGTGTCCCCGTGGAAGTACTCGTGGAACAGCAGGTAGTCGCGCCAGTGCGGATCCCTTTGCTGGATTTCGTTCGCCCCGAACACCGGACGACGGCCGTCCGGACCGCGCAGGAAGATGCGCGTCAGCCGGCGCGCCAGTTCCTGGCTGATCCCCCACAGGGTCATCGTTGTCCCCGACCCGGTGGGGCACTCCAGCAGGAAATCGTCCCCGTAGTAGTGGTGAAAGCGCTGGAGCGCCTCGATGACCAGGAAGTTGATCGGAAACCAGACCGGCCCGCGCCAGTTGGAGTTGCCGCCAAACAGGCCGCTCCGGGACTCCCCCGGCTCGTACGCGACGGTGTGCCGCATGCCGTTGACGCTGAGGATATAGGGATGGTCCGCGTGATACCGGCTGATGGACCGGATCCCGTGATCGCTGAGGAACTCCCCCGGATCCAGCACCCGCTTGAGCACCCGCTTCATGCGGTGGCCGCGGACGAGCGCGAACAGCCGCCGCTCCCCCATCCCCGGCTCGCGCCAGCGGGAGATCAGGCCCGCGAGGTGCGGCCGGTGGGCCAGGAACCATTCCAGCCGGTCCTTGACCC
>VBAO01000467.1:611-2242 GCA_005883865.1 Candidatus Segetimicrobium genomatis | reverse complement strand
GACCGCGGAGAACCTGGCGGAGCGGTACCAGATCTCCCGCGACGCTCAGGACGAGTTCGCCGCCCGCAGCCATGCCTGCGCCGCCCGCGCGCGGGCGGACGGCCGGTTCGCCGAGGAGATCGTGCCGGTGGAGGCCCCCGGAGGACGCGGGGCGCCGGCCGGCGTCGCCGCCGATGAACATATTCGTCCCGAGACCACGGCCGAGCGGCTGCGCCAGCTGCCGGCGCGCTTCCGAGAGAACGGGACCGTGACCGCGGGCAACAGCAGCGGGATCAACGACGGCGCCGGGGCGGTCGTGCTCGCCTCCGAGCGGTTTGCGCAGCGGCGCGGGGTGCGCCCCCTCGGGCGCCTCCGGGCGTGGGCGACGGTGGGCGTGCCCCCGGAGATCATGGGCATCGGGCCCGCCCCGGCGAGCCGCGAGGCCCTCGCCCGCGCCGAACTGCGCCTGAGCGAGATCGGCGTGGTCGAGGTCAACGAAGCGTTTGCGGCCCAGTATCTGGCGGTAGAGAAAGAGTTGGGCCTCGACCGCGAGCGCGTCAATCCCAACGGCGGCGCGATCGCGCTCGGCCATCCGATCGGCGCCAGCGGCGCGCGGTTGCTCCTGACCCTCCTGTACGAACTCCGCCACCGGGGCGAGCGGTTCGGCCTGGCGACGTTGTGCATCGGGGGAGGGCAGGGGATCGCGGCGGTCGTGGAGGCCGCATGATCCTGACCCAGTACTACCTCGGCTGTCTCGCGCACGCGTCCTACCTCGTGGCCGACCCGGAGAGCCGCACCGCGGCCGTGGTCGATCCGCAGCGGGACGTGGATCAGTACCTGGCGGACGCGCGCGTGCACGGGGTGGAGATCCGGCACGTCTTCCTCACGCATTTTCACGCCGACTTCGTCGCGGGCCATCTCGAGCTGCGGTCCCGCACGGGCGCCGAGATCTACCTCGGGCGGTCGGCCCGGGCGGAGTACCCGTTTGTGCCGCTCGGGGACGGGGAGGCGGTGGCGTTCGGGTCGGTGCGCCTCAGGATTCTGGAGACGCCCGGGCACTCCCCCGAGTCGATCTCGATCCTGGTCTACGATCTACGCCGGGATCCGGCTTCCCCGCATGCGGTCCTGACCGGGGACACGCTGTTCATCGGGGACGTCGGGCCCCCGGATCTTCGGGCGGCGGTCGGCTGGTCGGCGGAGCGCCTCGCCGGCATGCTGTACGATTCCCTCCGGGACAAGCTGCTCCCGCTTCCCGACGAGACGCTGGTGTATCCTGCCCACGGGGCGGGATCGCTCTGCGGGCGGAGCATCGGCAAGGAGACCGTCTCGACGATGGGGGTCCAGCGTCGGTACAACTACGCGCTCCAGCCGATGAGCAGGGACGCGTTCGTCGCGATCGTCACCACCGATCAGCCGGACGCGCCGGCATACTTTACCTACGACGCCATCCTCAACGCACGGGAGCGTCCCACGCTCGAGCGCGCGCTCGAGCAAGGGCTCCACCCCCTCACCATCGAGGAGCTGCGCGGGCTCCGGGACGTCCGCGCGCAGTTGCTCGATGCGCGGGACCCGGCGGATTTCGCCGGAGCGCACCTCCTCGGCAGCGTCAACATCGGCCTGGGCGGCCAGTACGCCAGCTGGGCGGGGACCCT
>VBAO01000467.1:0-418 GCA_005883865.1 Candidatus Segetimicrobium genomatis | reverse complement strand
CGAGCGCGAGGCGTCAAGGATCCCGGGGAGCCTGCACATCCCCCTCCAGCATCTGCTGGAACGCATCGGGGAGGTCCCGTGTGGCCCGCGCACGGTGGTGGTGCACTGCGCCAGCGGCTACCGGTCGTCGATCGCGGCAAGCCTCCTGGAGCGGCACGGGGTGCCGGACGTCGCCGATCTCGTGGGGGGCATGGCCGCCTGGAACGCCTCGAACTTGCCCGCCGCCTGATGCGGCTCGCGGAGGCCCGGATCCGGATCGCCTCCCGCGACGCCCTCCTGCGGGAACTGCGCGAGGCGGTCGGGGCCGCCTACGTGCTCTCGGAACCGGGCGACCTCCTGGCGTACGAGTACGACGCCTCCAACATCACCGCGGTGCCCGACCTTGCCGTGCTGCCTGGGTCGGCCGAAGAGGTGGCCC
>VBAO01000466.1 GCA_005883865.1 Candidatus Segetimicrobium genomatis | reverse complement strand
CTGGCCTGGGCCCCGGACGGGGCGTTGACGCGGGTCGAAGATGCGGGGCGGGCATTGGCCCGGGCCGCCGGCATCGATGCCGCCGCGGGTCGCGTGCTCCCGGCCGCCGCGCTGGACGCGGTCGCCGGCGCGATGGCCGACCTCGTCGTCCGCGTCATCGCCGGCCAACCCCTCCCCGACGGTGGCGCGCTGTGGATCACCGAGCCGCTGCGGAGCGCGGGGCCTTTTTCCCACATCGTGTTCTCGGGCGGGGTCGCGGAGTACATCTACGGGTTCGAGACGTCCGAGTTCGGCGACCTGGGGCCGCGCCTCGCCCGGG
>VBAO01000465.1 GCA_005883865.1 Candidatus Segetimicrobium genomatis | reverse complement strand
TTGGTCGGCAGAACGCTCCGGGAAGAGCTCGGGGTTTCGGGCCCCCTCGCCTGCATCGACCAGGTCGCGCTCAGGGAGTTCGATTACGTCGATATCGGGACCCTGATGCCCGACCACCACGTCGTACCGGTCGTCGTGAAGAGCCTGATCTTCCATTAAGTCTCCTCGCCGTCTTGCCGCGCGGTAGTTTCTAAATGTATAATGATCGTATCATTTGATCTTTTCAAGTGGGCGAGGTTCAGATGCCGCGTGAGGTCATGTTCAGGCCGGTCCGCATCGCCCGCGCGTCGGACGAAGTGGTCCAGCAGGTGAAGGCGCTCATCTTCGGGGGAACGCTCGGGCCCGGCGATCAACTGCCCTCCGAGAAGGAGCTGGCGGAGCAGTTTGGGCTGAGCCGGGTGACCGTCCGCGACGCCCTGCGGGTGCTCGAGTCTCAGGGGCTGATCGCCATCAAGGTCGGGGCGCGGGGAGGAGCGTTCGTGGCCTCGCCGAGCACGCAGCCCGTCAGCGACTCGCTCGCGACCATGCTGCGCCTCCAGCGGGCGACCATCGGCGACCTCACCGAAGCGCGGATGGTGGTGGAGACCCGCGTGGCCGCGCTCGCCGCGGAGCGCGCCGCGCCGGCCGATGTCGCCGCGATGGAGCGGGCCATCGCGAGCGCCCGCGCCGGGCGCGCCGCCGGGGACTCGTTCTTCGTGCCTCACAGCGTCGCCTTTCATCTCGCCCTCGCACAGGCGTCCAGGAATCAGGTGCTGCTGTTCACGGTCGAGTCGTTCCGGACCCGCGGACCACCAGCGAATCCTGGATGCGATCAAGGCCCGCGATCGGACGCGTGCGGAGCGCCTGATGCATGAGCATCTGGCCTACTTCGCGAAGCGCGTCGGCAAGGCCCAGGCGCCCCAGGGCCCCCGCGTCCGATGATCGACGAGCGCCGGCCGCCGGGGGCCGCCGGGGAGGGAGCCCGCGACGGCGGGCCCCTGGCCCCGTACCGCGTCCTCGATCTCACCGATCGCTCCGGCTGGCTGTGCGGCCGCATCCTCGGGGACCTCGGCGCGGACGTCGTCAAGGTCGAGCCGCCCGAGGGGGACCCGGGAAGGCGCGTGGGTGTCTTCCGCGGGGATGATCCCGATCCGGCCAACAACCTCTCCTGGCTTGCCTACAACGCCGGCAAGCGGGGGATCACCCTCGCCGTCGACACCGCGAGGGGGCGGGACCTCCTGCGCCGCCT
>VBAO01000464.1:1710-2126 GCA_005883865.1 Candidatus Segetimicrobium genomatis | reverse complement strand
GAAATACGCTGATGGCCGCACCATTTTCCTTCGTTTTATCTCCCTAGCTCGAACGAACTAGACACGCTATGAGATCACTGGGTATCAAGAAATAGCCCCGCGCGATCCCACGGACGTTGCGGGCCGGGTTGGGCCGGCCTTAGCATTGAAGCCACGACATCTGCGGCTCGTGGCGCAAAAGTGAGGGGGGCGCATGCCGATCATCGTGGTACCGGCGGAGGCGTGCGAGTCTGGAGACTACGAGCGGCTCGTGCCCGGATCGCGGGTAGAGTACCGGGGGATCCCTTGGAAAGTCGTCGGCATGTACTTCGCCCCTTGCCCGGGGAGTAGTGGGGATGGTCACCGGGTGGTCCCCCCAGCTCCCGAACGCACCAAACATCTGATCCTGCAGTCCCTGGATCTCCCGCAGGACGCAC
>VBAO01000464.1:0-1694 GCA_005883865.1 Candidatus Segetimicrobium genomatis | reverse complement strand
TACCAAACCGAAGCAGGAGGACCGGGTTTCGTCCCAGCTGGTGGAGGGGGGGCTGGAGGTATTCCTCCCCAAGATCCAGGTGCGGCGAAGGCGCCGCGGGTTCGGAACTTCTCTTATTGAGCCGCTCTTCCCCGGCTACCTGTTTGTCTCTGCCGGCCTGACGCCAGAGATATGGGACACGATCCGCTGGGCCCGGGGGGTCAAGGCCATTCTCGGCTGCGACGGAGTCCCGTCTGTGGTCCCTGACGAGCCCATCGCATGGATCAAGCAGCGGGTGGGGGCGGACGGCGCTGTCCATGCGGACGCCCCCTTTACCGCCGGCGACCTGGTGCGCGTCACGGACGGGCCCTTCGCCGGCCTGGTGGGGATCATGGAGAATACCACGTGCCGGGCGGGGCGCGTCCGGGTGCTCCTGGACATCCTGCGCGGGGCGACTATCGAACTAGAGGATGTGAATCTCGAGCTAGCTTCCTAAAGCGCGGCGCAAGCGATGACCGAGGCTGGGGCAATGGTTTCAAGAGATCTTTTGGCTTCGTCGGCAGAGCGTGGCTGCCACGAATGGCGGAGCCGTATCCGGCGGACAGCCAAGTGGTGTTACCTCCGACACGACGCCAGAGGTGATCACTGATGGTCCTCTCCCTCGAGACAACCAAGCAGGCGAATCCCGCCGCGGCCCTGGCCGACCGGATCGTCCGCCGGCAGGCGACGGTCGCGGTCATCGGGATGGGCTATGTCGGGCTGCCGCTCGCGATCGAGTGCGCGCGGACCCGGTTCACCGTCATCGGCCTCGACACGGATGCATCGAAGGTGGCGCAGGTCAACGCGGGCAAGAGCTACATCCGGGACGTCCCCTCGGACGTCCTCGGGCCGTTTGTCTCGAAGGGGCAGGTTCGGGCCTCCCGCGAACAGACGGCGCTCGCCGATGCGGACATCATCATCATCTGTGTGCCTACGCCGATCACGCGCAACAAGGAGCCCGACGTCTCCTATATCACCGAAGCCGCGAAAGCGGTCCGGCGTCATCTCAATCCGGGGCAGCTCGTCATCTTGAGGAGCACCAGCTACCCGGGAACCACAGAAGAGCTCGTCCGCCCGATCCTCGAGGCCACCGGGTTGAAAGTCGGGCGGGAGATCTTCCTGGCGTTCGCGCCGGAGCGCATCAACCCGGGGAATCCCGAATATGCCATCCACACCATCCCGGTGGTGGTCGGGGGGTGCGATCCGGCCAGCGCCGAGTTGGCGACCCTCTTTTTCAAGCAGATGGCCTCCAAAGTCGTCGCGGTGTCCAGCCCGACGGCCGCCGAGATGTGCAAGCTCCTGGAAAACGTGTTCCGCAACGTGAACATTGCGCTCGTCAACCAGATGACGATGTTGTGCGACCGCATGGGGCTGGACATCTGGGAGATCGTCGGCGCGGCCGCGACCAAGCCCTACGGCTTCATGCCGTTCAAGCCGGGACTTGTGGGCGGCCACTGCATCCCCGTCGACCCATACTTTCTCGCGTGGAAGGCGCGCGAGTACGACTTTCACGCGGACTTCATCGAGCTCGCGGCGCGCGTCAACGACGCCATGCCCTACTTTGTCGTGAACAAGGTGATCGCCGCGCTGAACGATCGCCAGACGGGGGTGGAGGGCGCCGCCGTCCTCGTTCTGGGGGTCACGTTCAAGAAGGACATCGACGACTGCCGGCACTC
>VBAO01000463.1 GCA_005883865.1 Candidatus Segetimicrobium genomatis | reverse complement strand
CGTAACGCTGAGCGCAAGCCCTTTCTCCTTGGCCAGCGATTCGACGGCGGCCGTGACCGTGTGCACGACCTCCCGGATCGAATACTCGGCGAGGGACAGGGTGAACTGCCCCGCCTCGATCTTGGCCAGATCGAGAACGTCGTTGATCAAACCGAGGAGGTGGCGCCCGCTATTCTGCACCCGCCGGAGGACCTCCCGGACCTTGTCGGACACCTCGCCGTAGATATTGTCCAGGATCAACTCCGTGTAGCCCAGAATGGCGTTCAGCGGGGTGCGCAGTTCGTGGCTCATGTTCGCGAGGAACTGAGACTTGTGCTGGCTGGCGATCTCGAGCTGGCGTCCCTTGTCCTCGATCTCCCGGAAGAGCCGCGCGTTCCGGATCGCCAGGACGGACTGGGCCGCGAAGGCTTCGAGGAGGCGGACCACTTCCGGGGGGAAGCTGCCCGTCTCTCGGCGCCAGACGGTCAGGCCGCCCACGATCTGCTGCCCGAAGAGGAAGGGCACCGACAGGAGCGACCGATAGCCGTGCCGTGTAAACACGGCCCGCGCCCGGGGGAGGACAGGCCGCCGCGTGTCCCATAACGCCTTCCCCGAGGCGGATTGGTTCTGAGAGCACATCGATGAGGTCTTTTTCCACATTGTGGGTGGCTCGGAGGTGAAACGTCTGGGTGGCTTCATCGTACTCGCGGATGGTCCCGCCGCTGGTTCCGGAGAGCTGGACCGCCCGGGCCGCAATGGTGGTGAGGACCGTCTGCAGGTCGAGGGTCGAGCTGACCGATTGGCCGACCTCCGCCAGCGCCTGCAGCTCCTGCACCGATCGGGCCAGGTCCCGGGTCCTGGCCTGGAGCTCCTGGAGCAGCCGGACGTTCTCGGTGGCGATCACCGCCTGGTCGGCGAACGTCGTGACCAGCTGGATTTGCTTGTCGGTGAACGGCCGCACCTCTTCCCGCCAGATGGCGATCACGCCGATGCAGGCACCCTCCCGCAGCATGGGGACCCCCAGCACTGTCCGGAAGCCCCCCACCTTCTGAGACTCCCCCCACACGTACTCTGGATCGGCCAGGACGTCCGGGAGGTGGACCGCCCGGCCCTCCAGGGCGGTGCGGCCCACGACAGTACCCCGCCCGGGACTGATCGGGTGCCGCTCGATGAACTGCGTGTACTCCGGCGACGCGTTGTAAGCGACCGCGAGGAGAAAAACCTCGCCATCGCGCCTGAAGATGAACGCCTTATCAGCCTGACACAGCCTCGCGGCATTCTGCACGAGCGCTTCCAAGACGGGGTGAAGGTCGAACGTCGAGCGGCCGATGACCTTGAGGACCTCCCCCGTGGCCGTCTGTTGCTCGAGCGTCTCCGCGAGGTCGCGGTTCCGGGCCTGGAGCTCCTGAAACAGACGGGCGTTCTCCACGGCGACGGCGGCGTGAGACGCAAAGACCTGCAGCACGTCCACGATCTGCGGGTCGATGCGCCTGCTGCTCCACTTGTTGTCGGCCGCGAGCAGCCCGACGCGCCGTCCCCGCGCGATCATTGGGACGACCATGAAGCGCTTGGTGCGGATGGCCTCGAGCTCCGAGTAGGGAGGCTTGAGGCGCAGATCGGGGGGCAACGGGTTCTGCTCGTTGAAGAACAGGGACACCCGCTCGCGGTACGCTTTGTACATCGCCCCCGCGTCGGCGAGCGGGATCTCTACGCCCAGGAGCGGTTTGACCTCTTCTTCGGAGAAGCCGGCCGTCGCCAGCGACACGAGCCGTTCGTCGTCCGGGGTGACGGCCCAGATGTAGAAGCGGTCGATCTCAACGACCTGGCGCGCGGTCTCGAGCACGCGGGTGAGCTGTTCCTTTAATGAGAGCGGTTCCTGGACCGTAGACGAGAGCCGGTAGAGCTGCTCCAGTCGCTTCGAGACGGCCTCAAACTGGACTCGCTGGTCCTCCGCCCGCCTACGCTCGATTCCCCGGCCGAGCTGCGTGCTGATGTGGGCCATCAGGTCCAGCAACGGCCCATCCGCCTCGAGCGCCTTGGTCGCAAAGAACTCCAGGACGGCAGCCACTTCGGTCCCCGCCCGCACCGGGATCCCAAACCCGGCCTTCACCCCGAGTGCCGCCGCCTGTCGCGCTGCCGGAAAATACGGGTCCTTCGTCACATCCGCGATCCACAGCGGTTTCCCCCCGCCGAGCACCCGCCCCGGCAATCCGATGCCCGGAAAGAAGCGGGTCGCCGCGGTCGCCTTCCGGAACGTCTCGAAACGCTTCGGATCGTCCAGGTGCCAGGGGCCCGAGACAAGCTCTCTCGAGGGCTTGCCGGAGTGCAGGTACGCGTGCCCGATCGGCCAGCCGATGTGCGCGCAGATCCGGTCGAGGCAGATTTGCATCGCATCCTCCTCATTCGCAGCGACGACGATCGCCTGGAGCAGTTCGAGGCGCGCAATCTTCTCGCCGAGCGCAGCCTTCTCGCGAACCGCGCCCTTTGCCGGTTTCCGCTTGGTGAGACCGCGCGCCATCGGAGCCGGTCTTCTCTACGCGTTGGGCGAACCCTTCCGCGAGCGGCTAGACGAGGACCTCCCGATTGTCCGCAAGATCATGCGCGCG
>VBAO01000462.1 GCA_005883865.1 Candidatus Segetimicrobium genomatis | reverse complement strand
CCTGCTCGCCGTCGGGTTCGAGGAAAAGCACAAGGAGATGGTGATTGTCAAAGACATTTCCCTGCAAAGTTTGTGTGAACATCATCTGCTCCCGTTCCACGGCGTGGCCCACGTCGCGTACATTCCGAACGGCAGGATCGTCGGCATCAGTAAGATCGCCCGCCTCGTCGAGATGCTCGCGCACCGTCCGCAGGTGCAGGAACGGCTGACCTCGCAGATCGCCGATCTCCTGATGGAGGGCCTGCGCGCCCGCGGCGCCGCGGTCGTCATCGACGCCACGCATCTCTGTATGACCATGCGCGGGGTCAAAAAGCCGGGGAGCCGGGTCGTGACCTCGGCGAACCGCGGGATCTTTCGCGAGAACCCCAGCACCCGGGCCGAGTTCCTCACGCTGCTCAAGCCGCAGGCGGGCTGAGGGCGCAGACGTTGGACGTGAGTGCTGCCTTTCAGGTATCTTTTTGTTTGCGTTTGATATAATGTCTCCAAATGGAGCGCGGGAGTAGCTCAGAGGTAGAGCGTCTCCTTGCCAAGGAGAAGGTCGTGGGTTCAAGTCCCATCTCCCGCTCCAGGTCAATGCTCGAGGCGACGTAGCCAAGTGGCAAGGCAGGGGTCTGCAAAACCCCCATCCGGCGGTTCGAATCCGCCCGTCGCCTCCATAACTACCGCGTCCCCAATCACCGCAGGGCCCCCCAGTTGCCTGGGCGAGTGTCGGAACCGGCAGACGAGGCGGACTTAAAATCCGCTGGGGTGACACCCCGTGAGGGATCGAAGCCCTCCTCGCCCACCAGTCTTTTCCACGGCCGGGCGTGTCGGAGTCCCTCGACGTCTGGGACGGTCTGTTATGCTGGTCTGGGTGAGCTCACATGACGCTGCAAAGCCCTGATCATGCGCTGGCCGTCCGGGCCGTCGAAGAAGCCCTCCGGCGGGTCTTCACCCATGGATACGATATCCGGGTGGGAATGCCGCTCGCCCTCGGTGATGAGTCGGAGCCCGAGCCGGACGTCGCGGTCGTCCGCGGTCATTTCCGCGATTATCGGACTCATCCGCTCACCGCGACGCTCGTCGTCGAAGTCGCGGACACCAGCCTGGAGTTCGATCGAGCGCGCAACGCCGCGCGGTATGCGTCGGGCGAGATCCCCGAGTACTGGATCGTGAACCTCGTGGACAGGCAGGTCGAAGTCTTTCGTGATGCCGGCGCGTCGCCGGCGGGGGATACCGCCTACCAAACCCGGTTTGCCGCCGCCGTGGGCGACATCGTCGCCCCCCTCCTCCACCCCGAACGCCGGATCGAGGTCATCACGCTCCTCCCGTAGGTCCCCGGCGTCCGGTCCCTACGCCTGCTCCGGCATCTCGGTCGGGCGCACCTCGACGATGAGGCGCTCCGCGCCCCGGAGGAGGTGCACCGGCACCGGATCGCCGATCGCGCGCTGCCCCAGCGCGGCCACCAGGTCATCCAGGGTGGCCACGGGAGCGCCGCCGATCTGGACGACCAGGTCCCCCGCCCGGAGCCCCGCGCGGGCCGCCGCGGTGTCGGGGTGCACCTCGCTGATCCGCACCGCCGGAGATCACCTGCGCGCCGATCCCAAGGTAGGCCCTGCGGACACGCCCGTCGCGGATGAGCTGCGAAGCGACCCATTTGGCCGTGTTCACGGGGATCGCGAAGCAGATCCCCTGGGATCCGGCGATCACCGCGGTGTTGATCCCGATGACCATGCCCCGGAAATCGGCGAGCGGACCGCCGGAGTTGCCGGGGTTAAGCGCCGCATCGGTTTGGATGACGTTCTCGATCAGCCGGCCGGTCTCCGCCCTCAGGGTGCGCCCGAGTGCG
>VBAO01000017.1 GCA_005883865.1 Candidatus Segetimicrobium genomatis | reverse complement strand
CTTCATGGATCCCGGCGAGACGGCCCGGGAGGATTTCATCACCGGAAGCGCCGCGGCGGCGGTGGGGGGGACCACGACGGTGATCGAGCACACGCACGCGACGCCGGTGCTCGATGCGGAGGGCCTGCGGCGCAAGGTCGCGCATCTCCGCCGGCGGTCGCTCGTCGACTTCGCCCTCGCGGCGCATGTCTGGCCGGACCGGCTGTCGGGCCTCCGCGAGGTGTGGGAGGCCGGCGCGGCCTACCTCAAAGTGTTCACCTGCGAGACCCACGGGGTCCCGGCGATTCTGGCGGGGCATCTCCTGCGGTGCTTCCGGGCGGCGGCAGAATTCGGCGGTCTGCTCCTGGTGCACTGCGAGGACGACGCCATGACCCGCGAGCGGGAGCGAGCGCTGCACGAGGCCGGCCGGACCGACCCGGGGGTCATCCCAGAGTGGCGGTCGCGAGAGGCCGAGGAGGTGGCGGCGGCGGAGACCGCGCTCCTCGCGCGGCTGGCCGGGGCGCGCGTGGTGATCGCGCACACCAGCCACCCGGAGGCCGTCGAGCTCATCGCCCGGGAGCGCGCCCGCGGGGGCCGCCTCTGGGTGGAGAGCTGCCCCCAGTACTTCTTCCTCCTCGAGGCTGAGGTGCTCCGGCACGGTCCGTTCAGGAAGTTCACCCCTCCGGCGCGCCTCGGGAGCGCGGAGGGCGCCGGGCAGATGTGGCGGCTCCTCACGGACGGCGCGATCTCGCACCTCTCGACGGATCATGCCCCCGCGACGCGGCGGCAGAAGGAGGGCGGAGACATCTGGCAGGCTCCCTTCGGGCTGCCCGGGGTCGAGACCACGCTCACGCTCTTGCTGCACGCGGCCCATCATGGGTGGGTGTCGCTCGAGCGGGTGGTGGACGCCCTGTGTGAGCGCCCGGCCCGGCTGTACGGCTTCTATCCACGCAAGGGGAGCCTGCTGCCGGGCGCCGACGCCGACGTCACGCTGGTGGATCCTGGGCGGACGCAAAGCGGGGTGGAGCCCCTACGCGGGAATGGCGGTGGTGGGCGGACCGGTCATGACCTTCTGCCGGGGCCGCCTCGTGGCGCGCGACGGGCGCCCGCAGGGCGACCCCGGCTGGGGGCGGTGGCTGCCCGGGGCGGGAAGGAGGAATGGGAATGGGGGTTAGGGTTCAGCCGGTCGACGAGCGGTCAATCGGCCCGGCGGTCCGGCGGGCCTTCGAGGATGCGGCCGCGCGAGGGGCTCCGAACCCCACGCTGCTGCGCATCCTGGCCCGCCACCCCGTGGCGCTCAACGCCTTCTATGCCGGCTGGCAGGACACGTTCTACCGGGGGACCGTCGAGCATCCCCTCAAGGAGCTGATGCGGGTCCGGATGGCCCGCCTGCGCAACTGCGGCTACTGAAGCGGCGTCCGCTCCGCCGTGGCGGAGCAGATGGGCCTGGGGCCGGCCAAGATCGAGGCGACCCGGGACCCCGAGGACCCGGTCTTCACGCCGCGGGAGCGGGCGGCCCTGGAGATGGCGACGCTGTTTACCGAGGACTATCACGCCATCAGCGACGCGCACGTCGAGCGCTGGAAGCGGTCCTTCACCGAGGAGGAACTGATCGAGTTGGGGGCCTTCATGGCGTTCGCCGACGGGTTCGGCAAGCTCGTCGAGATGCTCGGGCTGGGCCGGGCGGACCAGACGGGCGCCGCCGAGATCTAGGAGGACAAGCGGCTCCGCGCATACAACACGTTGGAGGCACCGGGATTGCGAGCCGGTGGAAGGAGGACGCAACGTGCCCAAGTTTGCCATCGTCGATTCCGAGCGGATCAACCAGGACGTCACCTATGAGCCGCCGCTCGTCATTGCCTTCGGGGTGGACAAGCACAGCGTGGGGTCCACCACGGTCACGATGGGCCGCACCCGGATCCCGCCCGGAGGAAGGAACCAGGCGCACTACCACTCCTGCGAAGCCTCGTTCTTCATCCGTAAAGGAAGCCCGACCGAGACGGCCGAGCTCGTCTTCACCTACGGCAACTGTCCGAGCAAGAACGACGCCGGAACGGTGTTCGTGGAGAAGTCCTGGGTGGGCGAGCCCCGGTAGCGATCGCCCGGCCTGAAACGCAACGCCGGCGGGGGGAGGGGACCATGCGGCGCGCGCGGACGAACCGGATGCTGGCCACGGCGGGAGTGGCGGCGTGCCTCCTGGTCGGCGCCGGGCCGACGGCCTCAGGACAGGGCCCGGCGCAGATCACGATCGCCACGGTGAACAACATGAACCACGTCCCGCAGTTCGTGGCGGTGGAAAAGGGTCTGTACGTCAAGCACGGCGTGGACGTCAAGCTCAGGGTCTTCAACGACGGCGCCTCGGCGACGCGCGCGGTGCAGGCGGGCGAGGCGCAGATGGCCACGATCGGCAACTCCACCCTGTCGGCGGGGTGGAACGCGGGCGTCCGGATGGTCGCGGTGGCCGTCGTCATGGGGGATGCCACGCGCGTGTACTACGACGACCCGCTCGCGATCGTGGCACGGGCGGGGAGCGGCGTCCGGCGGCTCCACATCGAGGATCTGGTTGGGAAACGCGTCGGCATGGTCATCGGCGGGACCGGCGAAGAGTACTTCCGCGCCGTGCTCGCCAAAGAGAAGATTCCCCCGAACCGGATCAACTTCGTCAATGTGCCCTCCCCGGATCACGTGTCGGTCCTACGGAACGGCGGCGTCGACGCCGAGGTCGTCTGGGAACCCTACGGGACGATGATTTTGCAGAATGTCCCCGACGCCTACGTCGTGCTCCGGGGAGGCGGGTACCTGGGATGGGACCTGTACCTGATGGGGCCCGAGGAGTTCGTCAGGCGGAACCCACCGGTGGTGGACGATGTCGTGCGCGGCTTTGTCGAGGCCGCCTGGTATGTCCGCCGGCACCCGGCCGAGTCCGCGCAGATCGCGACGCGGTGGATCGAGGGGCTCGATCCGACCGCGGCCAGGAAGGCGATTACCTATATGGATTTCGATCCGCGGTTCAGCGCGAACATCTTTCGGGCGCAGGCGGTCGTCGATCGGATCATGCTCGACCGGGGCCGGATCAAACTGGCGGCGGATCTGTCCAAGGCGATCGACACAACCTTTCTCGACCGGGTCATGCGGGAGGTCCCTGAGATGTTCGCCGACCTCAAGCCGGTCACCTGAGACAAGGTCTGAGACGGCGGCGGGACCCCGGTCGGCCCGATGACGTGGGCTCCGGCGGCGAGGGGGCCGGGGGACCAGGAGGTGCGTGATGCGGGCGGCGCGGAGGGCCGGGATCGGCCTCGCGGTGGGGGCGTTCCTGATGTTCGTCGGGCTCGCGCCCGCCGTGGGGCAGGGGCCCCGGCAGTTCACCCTGGCGACGGTCAACAACATGAATCACCTGCCGGAATTCGTCGGGGTCGAGAAGGGGATCTTCGTCAAGCACGGGATCGACTTGAAGATCAAGGTGCTCAACTCGGGGGCCGAGACGATGCGGGCGTTCCAGGCCGGGGATGCCCAGTTCCTCACCGTGAGCCCCACCACGCTCGCGGCGGCGTACAACGCGGGGATCAGGCTTGTGGCGTTCGTCGTCATCATGGGCGACCCGACGCGGCTGTATTACGATGACATGCTCGCGATCACCGCCCGCCCGGGGGGCGGGATCCGCCGGCTGCATCCGGAGGACCTGGTCGGGAAACGCGTCGGCATGGTCCTCGCGGGCACCGGCGAGGCGTATCTCCGGGCCGTGCTGGACCGGCAGAAGATCCCCGCCGACCGGATCACGTTCGTCAACGTCCCGGCGCCCAACCACGTCTCGGCCATGCGCTCGGGCGGCGTCGATGCCGAGGCGACGTGGGAGCCGTACGGCACGATGATCCTGCAGCAGGTGCCGGGCGCCTACGTGGTCCTTCGGGGTGGAGGGTATCTCGGGTACAACCTGTACGTCGCCACCTCCGACGACTTCCGCAAGAAGAACCCCGAGGTCCTGCAGCAACTCGTCGACGGGGTCGCCGAGTCCGAGTGGTACATCCGCCATCACCCAGCCGAGGCGGCGCAGATCGCGACGCGGTGGATCGAAGGGCTCGACGAACCGTCGGCCAGGAAGGCCGTCACCTACATGAACTTCGATCCCAGATTCAGCCGCAACACGCTCCGCGCGGCCGACCTGGAGCAGCAACACTTGCTCGCCCTGGGACGGATCAAGCAGGCGGTCGATTTCTCGCAGGAGATCGACATGGCCCTGGTCGCGAAGACGGAGCGCGAGACGCCGCAGTTCTTTGACGACCTCAAGCCGGTGCGGTAGAGGCTGCGGTGCAGGCGAAGATCAGCATCGAGGCGCTTTCCCACGAGTACTTCAACCCGACCACCTGGCAGCGGGTCCGCGCCCTCGACGGCCTCTCCCTGACCGTCGCGGCAGGCGAGTTCCTCTGCCTGGTGGGACCCAGCGGCTGCGGCAAGTCGACGCTGCTCAACCTCGTGGCCGGGCTGGCCCGGCCCACCGGGGGCCGGATCCTGCTGGACGGCCGCGTGGTCGCCCGGCCGGGCCGGGATCGGGGGATGGTGTTCCAGGAGTTTGCCATCCTCCCGTGGCGGACGGTGGAGGGGAACATCGGCCACGGCCTCGAGATCGCCGGCGCCCCGCGCCGGGTCAAAGACGAGACCGTCCGGCGGTACGTGGCGCTCATGGGGCTCGGCGGGTTCGAGCACAAGTACCCGCATGAGCTGTCGGGCGGCATGCGCCAGCGGGTGGCCGTCGCCAGGACGCTGGCCGCGGATCCCGAGGTCGTCCTCATGGACGAGCCGTTTGCCTCCCTGGACGCCCAGACCCGGAACGTCATGCAGGAGGAGCTCGTCCGGATCGCGCTCGGCGAGCGGAAGACGATCATGTTCGTGACCCACAGCGTGGATGAGGCGATCATCCTCGGGGACCGGGTCGTCGTGCTGACGCACCGGCCCGGCCGGCTGAAGGCTTCCATGCCGATCGACATCCCGCGGGAGGCGCGCCGGTGGGATGTGCTGGGGGCCGAAGCGGGGTTCGTCCGGTACCGGCAGGACATTCATCGGTTGATCCGGGAAGAGTTCGACGCCCGGGCGCCGGCCGCCGGGGCGGTGCAGGCGTGAACCCTCCCGGCCGGGATCAGGTACCGGCCCGCCGGGGGTGGGCCGCGGCGGCGATGGGAGCGGCGGCCGGGGCGGGGCAGGCCATCGCCCCGTTCGTGTTCTTCACCGCCGCGTGGGCCCTCCTGGTCGCCGTCGCCCGGTGGCCCGAGGACGTGCTGCCGTCACCCTTCGCGGTGGGGCGCGCGTTCGGCGACGTCATCGCGAAGGGCATCCTGCCGGTGTACGCCGGGGAGACCGTCCGCCGGATCCTCGTGGCCGCGGTGACGGGAATCGCGATCGGGATCGCGGCGGGATTCATCATGGGCCTCAACGACGTGACCGCCGGCCTGCTGCTCCCGCCGCTGCGGTTCTTCCAGTCGCTCTCCGGGATCGCCTGGCTCCCCCTGTTCCTGATCTGGTTCGGCTTCTCCGACAAGACGATCGTCGTCGCCGTCTGGTACACGCTCGTCTTCCCGGTCGCGTTCAACACCATGCTGGGCGTGCGGACGGTGCCGCGGCTGTACCGGTACGCGGTCCTCACCTTGGGGGGAAATTGGCGGCAGGTGGTGTTCCAGGTGCTGCTGCCCGGCGCGATCCCCTACATCGTCGGCGGCGTCCGGTTGGGGATCGCCTACGGGTGGCGCGCCCTCATCGCGGCCGAGATCGTCGTCGGGACCGGGGGGCTCGGGTACCTGATCTTCAAGGCCGAGACGTTTCACCTCACGGCGCGCATCATCGCCGGGATGATCGTCATCGGCGTCCTCTGGTATGTGACCGACTACTTCTTCCTCCGCCCGCTGGAGGAGGCCACGATCGAGCGATGGGGACTGGTCTACCGGTGACCGCGCCCCCCTCCCCGCCCGCCGTGGCGTCGCGCCCCATGTGGGCCGCGCGGGCCGGCCTGCCGCTCGTCCGAGGGATGATCTCCTTTGGCGCCCTCTTCGCGGTCTGGTACGCGCTGACGGCCGGTGGGTGGGTGAAGCCGTTCGCGCTCGCCTCCCCCGTGGCGGTCGCGGGCGTCCTGGCCGACGGGATCCGCGACCGAACTCTCCTGGGGCACCTCGGCATCAGCCTGGCCCGGCTGGTAGTCGGCATGGCCGTCGCCGGGAGCGCCGGCATCGCCCTGGGCATGCTGGTGGGGATCAGCCGCGCCCTTGCGATCTTCGTGGAACCGCTCGCCGGGTTCTTCAACGCCCTCTCGGGGATCGTGTGGCTGCCCTTGGCCATCACCTGGTTCGGGCTCACCTGGAAGACCGTCCTGTTCGTGATCGCGAACGGCATCTTCTTCACCGTGTTCTTCAACACGCTCGTGGGCGTGCGGAGCGTTCCCCGGCTGTACGAGCACGCGATCCTCACCCTGGGCGCGTCGCGGTGGCGGATGTTGCGGGACGTCCTGTTCCCCGGCGCCTTCCCCGGCATCGTCACCGGGATTCGCCTGGGGTTGGGGTTCGGATGGCGGGCGTTAATCGCGGCCGAATTGGTCGCGGTGACCCAGGGGTTGGGGTTCATGATCTTCAGCGCCGCCAACTACCTCCGGACCGACATCATCCTGGCGGGCATCCTCGTCATCGGGATTGTCGCGATCGCCATGGACAGCCTGATCCTCGTGCCGATCGAGCGCGCCACCGTCCTCCGGTGGGGAATGTACCAGTGAGCGGCCGGCGGACCGGCGCCGGGCCGTCCTCCCCGCGTCCGCCGCGGCGGTGGTTCCTGCACCGGACGGTGCTGTTCACCGCTGCTCTCGTGGTGGCGTGGGCGGGCTGGTCCGGCTACGCGTCGGTCGCCGCGCGGCAGAAGCTGGATCCCGCGCTTGGGACCGCGCTTCGATCGGGGCAGCCGGTCGGCATCTGGGTGGAGCTCCCGTTTCCCCCCGAGGAGTTCCACATCCGGTACATGCAGGATCGGGGCACCGTGACCGGCGTGCGCGGGCGGTGGATCCATTTGACGCGGGTGCGGCCGGCGACGGCCTGGTCGATCGCGCGGTTGTACTGGGTGCAGCGGGTTCGCGGCGAGCCCGGACCGCAGGGTGCGCAGGAATCCGTGGACCGAGGATCCCCAAGGAGGGCGGGACATGCCGTTCTATCGGTTTGAGCAGCTCAAGCAGGAGACGATCTCTCCCGATTACTCGACCGCCGCGGGCGGGACGGTCACGGGCCAGGTCATCGAGGTGGGCAAATACGCGATGGCGAAGGGCACCGGCGCCGACCCTCACCGCCATCCCAACGAGCAGATCGTCTACGTGCTCCGGGGGAAGCTCCGGGCCCGGGTGGGCGAGGAGGAGCGGATCCTCGAGCCGGGGGACGTCGTCCACATCCCGCCGAACGTGGTGCACGAGATCCGCGCGCTCGAGTCCAGCGAGTTCCTGAGCAGCAAGAATCTGGTCGACGGCAAGGGGAGCCGGGGCTGGTCGGCGGCCGCGCCGGTCACCCCCCGGCCCGGTCGCTGAGGAGGATCCGATGCCGTTTTTCCGGTTCGCCGATATCCCGAGCGAGTATGTGACGCCCAAATACTCGAAGGCGTTCGGTCCGCTCCTCACGGGGATGCAGATCGAGATCGGGCGGTTGCGCTTCGGGAAGGGTCAAGGCGCGGTGCCCCACGCGCACCCCCAGGAACAGGTCATGGTCGTGCTCACCGGACGCCTCCGGGTGATCCTCGACGGCCAGGCCACCGACGTGGGCCCGGGCGAGGGGTTCCTGGCTCCACCGAATGTCCTGCACCAGGTCACCGCGCTGGAGGACGCCGAGGTGTTGAGCTGTAAGGGGCTCGTGGACGGTCGCGGCCATCGCATCTGAGGCGCGGGACGTGCTCCCGGCGCCTCCGTAGCGCAGCACGGTGCGGGGCCTGGTCCTTGCCGGCGTCGTCCTCGGCGCGGTCGCCCTGTGGGAGGGGCTGAAGGCCGCCTGGGGGATCCCGGACTACAAGCTGCCGCACACCTACGCGATCGTGGGCGAGCTGTTCCGGCGCACGGGACGGGGGGAACTGTGGCTGGTCGCCCTCGGCCGCAACGCGCTCACGACCGGCGGGGAGGCCCTGGCGGGATTCCTCCTGGGCGGCGTCGCGGGATTCGCGATCGCCGTGGCGTTCATCCACTGGCCGCTCGCCGAGCAAGGGCTCCTCCCGTACGTGGTGGCCTCCCAGACCGTCCCGATCCTGGCGATCGCGCCGATGGTCGTCGTCTGGCTGGGGACCGGATGGACGAGCAAGGCGATCATCGCAAGTTACCTGACGTTCTTCCCGGTGACGATCAACGTGCTGCGGGGCCTGAGAACGGTCCCCCCGGACGCCCTCGCCCTGATGCATTCGTACGGCGCCACGCCGGGTCAGATCCTGGTCAAGCTGCGCCTGCCGACGTCTGTGCCGTACCTCTTCACCGCGCTCAGGATCTCGGCCACCGCCAGCGTGGTAGGCGCGATCATCGGGGAGCTCCCGGTCGGATCGGCCGCGGGGTTGGGCGTGGTCATCATCAACGCGGCGCAGTACTACACGTTCCGGCCGACCAACCTGTGGGCCGCGATCCTGGTCGCGGCCCTCCTGGGGATCGCCTTCTACGCCGTCGTCGCCGGAGCCGAGCGTGTCCTCGTCCCCGGGCGCCGCCCCGCCGCGGCCGCGGAGCCGCAATGAGCGCCCCCATCCCCACGCCGATGATCGTCCTGGACCACGTCACCCAGTGGTTCGCGGCACCGGCCGGGCGCACGATGGCGCTGCACGACGTGTCGCTCAGGATCGCGCCTGGGGAGTTCGTCTCCCTCATCGGTCCCTCGGGGTCCGGAAAGTCCACCCTGCTGCGGATCATCGGCGACCTGCTCCCGCCGACCGGGGGTCAGGTCCAGGTCAACGGCAAGTCTCCCCGTGAGGCGCGGCGCGCCCGGGACTACGGCATCGTGTTCCAGTCGCCCGTCCTGTACGACTGGCGCACCGTCCGGCGCAACGTCGAGTTGCCGCTCGAGGTGATGGGCTACCCGCGGAAGGAGTGGATGCCCCGCGCCGAGCGGATGCTCGACCTCGTGGGCCTTCGGCAGTTCCGGGCCCACTACCCCTGGCAGCTCTCGGGGGGGATGCAGCAGCGGGTCGCGATCGCCCGGGCGCTGGCCTTCAGCCCGCCGATCCTCCTGATGGACGAGCCCTTCGGCGCGCTCGACGAGCTGACGCGGGAGCGGATGAACCAGGAACTGCTGGGGATCTGGGCGCAGACCCGAAACACGGTCGTGTTCGTGACGCACAGCATCGCCGAGGCCGTGTTCCTCAGCTCCCGGGTGGCCGTGCTGACGCCCCGCCCCGGCCGGATCGAGGAGATCGTGGCCATCGACCTGCCGTATCCGCGGACCGCCACGACCCGGAAGGACCCGCGGTTTTT
>VBAO01000461.1 GCA_005883865.1 Candidatus Segetimicrobium genomatis | reverse complement strand
CACGTCGCGAAAACGAAGGGCGCTCGAAACGAGGTTGCCCGGAACGGCCGTTCGCGGGGCGTCCTCAGGCGTTGGGCAGGTGTACGTGGTCCGGTGTTGACGACCCCAGCGCTGCCAGGTCTCTGAGCTTGTCGAGTAACGCGGAATCCGTGCTCCCATCCTCGGGAAACGTTACCAGCCCCGCGCTGACCGTGAGGTGGGGAACCTCGAGGAGCCGGGCGGCGACCGAGTCCTCCTCCAGCCTCTGGGTGAGCCGCTTGAGGAACTCGGCCGCTTGGATCTTGGGCAGGCGCGCGAGCAGCAGCACGAACCGCCCTGCCCCGTCGTGGGAGGCGACATCGACGCGCCGCAGCGAGGCCTGCAGCAACTTGACCACCCGCCGCAGGGCGAGATCTCGGTCTTGATCCTCGATCCAACTGGTCGACCCGTAGTCCTCCAGTTGGATCTCCGCCAGCGAGAACACCAGCATCAGTTCGGTGGACCGCCGGATCTCCTCTGCGACCAATTTTTGGAGCCCGTTCCACGGGTAGAGGGACCGGGCGGGGTTGGAGCTGAGCATGTGCTGGACTTCTTCGTGCAGCCTCGCGGCCTCGAGCGCCGACACCCCCTGCGTGGCGATCCCGCGGACGCGCCGGGTCGCGGACTCCGGAAACGACTCGGGGATGTCCCCCAAGCCGACGAGCCATGCCCGGAGGCTCCCGGCGCGGATGAGAGGCACGCACACCGTGACCGGCTCAGGACCATCGTCGCCTTGAGGAGGTCTGTGGAACAGCACCTCGCCTCCGGCGGTCCCGGCGGAGAGGACCGGGAAGGAGATGGTCCCCATTTCCTGGTCGCCTTCCGCCCAGTCAAAGCCCCGGGCGGCGGCAAAGTGCGGAGCTTCGTCCTCACCCAAGGTAAAGGCGACTCCCTTCGAGAGACCGATCGTCGGCAGAAAGACCTCGAGGAGGATCTCCAGCACTCCCTGCACCCGGAGTTCACCCGAGAGGCGGCTGGCCAGTTCATTGTAGAACCGGAGCTCCTGCAGCTGGTCCTCGAGTTGCCGGGTGGCTTCTTTGAGGCGCTTATCCAGCGTCTCAGCGAACAAGATTCGGTCCTGGGTGACCCGGTACTCCTGGACGAGCATGCTGAGAAACAGCGCCAGGAAGAACCCGCCCGCGATGATCGCGCCGAGGCGAAAGCCGGCCGCCTCCAGCTGGCTCGGCTCTCCCCGCGTATAGAGAAGGACGACGAGGCCGGCCATCGCGAGGGCGGCGGCGATCGCCTGGCGGAGGTTGAGCCGGGCCGCCGCTTCCAGGATCGTCAGGTAGTAGAGATAGAGGAACGGGCTGTTGAGGTTGCCCGAGATGATCACCACGAGCGTGACGACCAGGATGTCGAAGGCTATGGCGAGGTCGGCCCTCCGCAGAAACCGGACCCACCGGGGGCCGACCGCGAGGAGGATCACATATCCTCCGAACAGCATGATGATGCCGTTCACGGCCGGGGTCGTCACGCGGATGATTCCGAACCACAACGCAGGGATCAGCGCAAGCAGCAGGAGAACCCGCACCAGGCTGATCCACTCCTCGCCCGTGCGGGCTCTCATATGCAGCCACATCATCGGCGTCCGCGGATCCGGATTACTCGGCACCTGGGTGCTCCCCTTTCGAAACCCCGTAGAAGGCCGACAGTTGCGCCATGCCCCTTTCCTGAAAATGCCCCATTTGGAGGTCACCCAGGACACCCTCGGCGCGAGGGGTGCGAGTATTGATGGAAGATTGCCGCCGGGCCGGACCGCGGGGTGGCAGGTCCGCCGCGGACCTACACCTCAGGGACGGGCCTGACCCTCAGGAACGCCTCCACGACCGCCGGATCGAAATCACGGCCGGACCGCTGGAGGATGTAGACGTGGGCGTCCTCCTCGGTCCACGCCGGCCGGTAGGGCCGGTCTGACCGCAGCGCCACCCACACGTCGACGACGGCGAAGATCCGGGCGGC
>VBAO01000459.1 GCA_005883865.1 Candidatus Segetimicrobium genomatis | reverse complement strand
GGCACGGAGGAGGAGGAAATAGCCGTGCGTGTCCTCCTGGGGGCGAAAGCAGGCACTGACGACGCGGCCCGTGGCATCATCGATCGCCGCGAGGAGCACGAGGCGAGGTCCCCGGGATTCGAGCCACGCGTGCTGGCTGCCGTCCATTTGGACGAGGAGGCCGGCCTGGGGCATGCGGTCCCGGCGGCGACGATGGCGGGGTGGGCGGCGGGTGTGGGGGCTGCCGATCCCGGCCTCCCGGAGGACGAGCCGCACCAGGGGCCGGGACAGGTGCAGCCCCTCGCGCTCGGCGAGCAACTCCGTGAGGTGATGATCATTGCAGCCGGCATAGGTGGTGCGGGCGAGGGTGCAGATCCGTTTGCGGATGGAGTCCGCCAGCCGGCGGGGAGAGGCCCGACCGCGATTGCCATGGGCCAACGCGGCCATCCCGAGCTGGCGGAGCCGGGCGAGCAGCCGCCGGACATGGCGGAGGGACAGGCCCAGAAGCTGAGCCGCCTTCCCGGCATCGAGTGCCCGGTGCTGGACCTGCGTCAACACCTGCGTGCGCTGTTGCTCCTTCTGGGTCAAGGTGATCGGCCGTGGAGACCGGGACTACGGCTGCTGCACGGTCAGGGTCGTCGTGTTACTGTCCTGGCCGGCCTGGGCGTTCACGGTGATCGTAAACGTCGCGCCGGCCGGTTTGATCGCGGGGTCCACCAGGTACCGGAAGCCCCCCGAGCCGTCCAACACCGCGTAGACGTCGCCGACCTGCGCGTTCAGAGAGATGCGAAACCCCCCGACCGACGGGGGGTTCAGTCGCTTGCGCGCCGGGGATGGCCGGATTATAGTAGACTCGAGTGGCCGCGCCCGGGGCTCGGGTGTCTGGCCTGAGAGGCGGGGAACCGGCCGTGTCTGGACACTCCAAGTGGCATAACATCAAGATCAAGAAATCCAAGACCGACCAGCAGCGGGGCAAGGTGTTCAGCAAGCTGGCCCGGGAGATCATCATTGCGGCGAAGGCCGGCGGGGGCGATCCTTCGGGCAACATGCGCCTGCGCGCGGCGGTCGACCGGGCGCGCGAGGCCAGCATGCCGAACGAGAACATCCAGCGCGCCATCCAGCGGGGGACCGGCGGGGGCGAGGGGGCCAACTACGAGGAAGTGACCTACGAAGGGATGGCCCCCGGCGGCGTGGCCGTGCTGGTGCAGGCGCTGACCGACAACCGCAACCGCACGGCATCGGAGATCCGGAACATCTTCACCAAAGCCGAGGGATCGCTCGGCGCGTCGGTCGGGTGGCTGTTCGAGAAGAAGGGCGTGATCACCATCCGGAAGGCGTCGGCCGCCGAGGAGGACGTCCTGGGGAAAGCGATCGAGGCCGGCGCCGAGGACATGAAGGTGACGTCGGACGAATACGAGATCACGGTCGCGCCGGAGGAGGTCGCCAGGGTCAGGCAGGCGCTGGAAGCCGCCGGGTATCGACCGACCTCCGCGGAAGTGACGCTCGTTCCCAAGTCGACCGTACCGGTCGAGGGCAAGGAAGCTCAGCGCGTCCTGCGGCTGTTGGAGGCGCTCGAAGATCACGACGATGTCCAGCACGTGTATGCGAACTTCGACATCCCGGACGAGGTGCTCGAGCAGGTCGGGTGAGGGGAGCCGGTGATGGGTGTTCGCGAGGCGGTGCAGCCCGCGTTCAACCTGATTTGGGGGACCGTGCAGAAGAACGTCGAGGCGATGCCCGACGAGGGGTTCGAGTTCAAGCCGCAGGGGCTCGAGACCCGGGCGTTCCGCGAGATCGCGGTCCACATGGCCAACGTCTGCATGACCTTTGGGGAAAACGTCGGCCGGTCCGCCTGGGAGCGCTTCATCGCCTTTCCCCCCGATAAGCACACCCAGAAGGCGCCCATTCTCGCCGCCCTCCGGCAGGGTGGAGCGGGGTTTCTGGCGGGGTGAGCCGCCTCTCGGACGAGGAGGCCGCCCGGATCGTCCGGACGCCGTGGGGGATGGAGATGGCGCAGGGCCAGATTATCGCAGCGCACGTGCCGCACATGTTCTACCACAACGGCCAG
>VBAO01000016.1:8067-9661 GCA_005883865.1 Candidatus Segetimicrobium genomatis | reverse complement strand
CGGGACTCCGGTCGGCCGGCTGCAGCGCCCCGGCCGGTAGGGCGGGAGGCCGGCGTGACGTTTGAGAAGGAGATCGCAGTGGCCCTGGAGGTCGAGCGGGTCTGGGCGTTCCTCTGGGACGTCGAGCGCGTCGCCCGGTGTCTGCCCGGCTGCAGGGAGGCGCGGGCGATCGTCCCGCACCGGCGCTATGCCGCGGTTGTGAGCGAGCAGGTCGGGCCCTTCAAGGTCCGGTTCCCCCTGGAGATCCGGGTGCTCGAGGCCGACGCCCCCCGCCGCCTCAAGGCGGAAGCGTCGGGCCGGGACCCGGCGATGGGCAGCTCGCTCCGGGTGACCCTCGACCTCCTGCTCGAGGCGAACGGCGCGGGCTCGCGGCTGGTCATTCACTCAGAGGTGGGTCTCGCGGGCACGCTCGCGACGCTGGGGCAGGGGATCATCCAGCAGCAGGCCGACGGCATCATGACCCGGTTCGCGGAGGCGATGCGCCTGGAGCTCGAAGCGGAGGGACGGGCCGGGTGCTGAGGCCGTTCGAGATCCACCAGCCGGCGTCGGCGGCCGAGGCGAGCCGCCTGCGCGGCGCGCTCGGCGAGGAGGCCGCGTTCTATGCCGGCGGCACCGAGCTCCTCCTCGTGATGAAGGAGGGCCTGCTGCGCTACGCGCACCTCATCGACCTCAAGACCATCGGCGGGCTGGACGGCATCGGCGTCGACGCGACGACCGGCACGCTGTGCCTGGGGGCGCTCGCCACGCACGCGGCGATCGAGCGCTCCCCGGTGGTCGCGGAGCGCTTCCCGCTGCTGGCGGAGGTGGAGCGGTCCGTCGCCAACGTGCGGGTGAAGAACGTCGGAACGCTCGGCGGCAACCTGTGCTTTGCCGAGCCCCACGCCGATCCGGGGCCGCTGTTCCTGGCGTGCGAGGCCACCGTCCGCCTGGAGGGGGCGGCCGGGGCGCGGGACCTTCCGATCGGCCAATTCTTTGTGGACGCCTACCAAACCGCGCGCGCCCCCGAGGAAGTCCTGACCCAGATCCGGGTGCCGCGCTTCGGGCCCCATACGCGGGGTGTGTACCTGAGGTTCGGGTGGCACGAGCGCCCGGCGCTCGGCGTGGCGCTTGCGCTCACGCTCGATCCGCGGCACACGCAGGTCGCGGACCTCCGGGTCGCCGTGGGGGGCGTCACCCCCCGCCCGACCAGGCTGCGGGGGGTGGAGGACCGCGCCCGAGGCCGCGGCCTCGATGAGGTGCTCGCCTCGCTCGAGACGGTGGCCGGGGCGGCGGCCGGCGACGTCCGGCCCGCGAGCGACCTCTACGGGTCGGCGGAGTACAAAGGGGCGATGGTCAAGGTCTTCGTGCGCCGGGCGTTCCTCGGGGCCGCGGCGCGGTTCAACGGGAGTGGAGGGTGATGGCGCCGCCGCGGCCGGTGATGGAGGTCGCGCTGACCGTCAACGGGGGGCCCCACCTCCTGTCGATCGAGCCCTGCGCGTTGCTGATCGACACGCTGCGCGATCAGCTCGGACTCACCGGAACGAAGCGGTCGTGCGACGTCCAGGTGTGCGGGGCGTGCACGGTGCTGGTCAACGGTGTGCCGGTGAGCGCCTGC
>VBAO01000016.1:0-8037 GCA_005883865.1 Candidatus Segetimicrobium genomatis | reverse complement strand
CAGCAGGCGTTCATCGACCACGCCGCCTTCCAGTGCGGGTTCTGCACCCCCGGCATGATCCTGGCCGCCGCCGCGCTGCTGCGGGAGATCCCGCATCCGAGCGTCGAAGCGATCGCCCACTACATGCGCGGCAATCTCTGCCGGTGCACGGGCTACACGAAGATCCTCGAGGCCATCCAGGCCGCCTCGGGCGCGATCGCCCGGTGAGGCGCGCCCGCGCTGTGGTAGAATCGGCTCGATGAGGCGGCTGCCTCGCGGCGCGCGATCCGCGGGCGGGGCGGTGCGCGCGGGCGGCCCGAGTGGATCGGGCGGGAGGTGACCGGGGTGAGCGAAGGCGAAGGTCGGGTGTTTCTCCGGGGGATCAGCTCCGAGACCTACGGACTCAAAGAGCTCCGCCGGCGGCAGCGCGCGGCGCCCCGCGTGCGCCGCGCCGGCACCGTCGTCGACGATGCGACGGTCGCCCACTCCGGGGATTCGGACCAGTCCCGGACCTCCTGGATCCTCGGTCCCGGAGATGACCCGTTCCTCACCCAGACGGTCCAGATGCACTTCGTCGAGTTGTTCCCCGGCGGCTCCAACCGGGGCCACGGCCATCAGAACGAGGCCGCGTTCTACATCCTCGAGGGACGCGGATACGAGATCCACGACGGGCGGCGGTACGATTGGGAGAAGGACGATCTCGTGATCGTGCACAACGACTCGGTGCACCGGCACTTCAACGCCGATCCCTCGAAGCGGGCGCTGGCGCTGGTGATGAAGGCCAAGAGCGTCTGGATGTACCTCGGCCTGATCCAGCAGGGCCACGGCGGGCCCGCGGGGGACGGGGAGCGGTACGGCCCGCCGGTCGACTGGTCCCAGTTGTGGACGGCGGGGGTCGGGCAGCGCAAGAAGGTGGTCAAGCCCTCCGACACGCGATGGGAGACCACCAGGGACGGCCGGGTCCGGGTCATCACCTCTCCCGAGCGGAGCGACGTGCGCGTGTTCAGCGTGGACGTGTACGAGCAGCAGATCCCCGGGGGGAGCCGGTCGGGCAAGCAGTGGCACATGGCCGACGAGGCGCTGTACGTGGTGTCGGGCCGCGGCTACAGCCTGCACTGGGACGTCGAGGCCGAGATCGGCGAGCGCTACATGGCCCGGGTGGCGAAGGAGCCGAGCCGCTGGGAGTTCGGCGCGGGCGACCTGCTCTATGTGCCTCAAAACACCATCCACCAGCACTTCAACGCCGATCCGAAGACACCGCTCGTGCTGCTGTCCGGTCAGAACCGCCTGTTCAAATTGCTCGGGTACGACGCGGTGGTCTTTCTCGAGGACGCCCCCCAGTTCACGGGGCGGTCCCAGGCGGCCGGCGCGGCCACCGGCGACTCCTGAGCCCGGAGGGCTCCGCTCCACAGCGGCCGGGCCGCGGGGGGCCGCGCCGCCACTAGCACGGTCAGGAGGAGGCGCCCCGCCCCCGGGGGTAATATCAGGTCTCGTGACCTCCAAGCTCGAGGCCATCGACGTCACGGTCCGGTACGAGAACCCACGCACCGGAGTCGCCACCCTGGCGCTCTCCGGCCTGTCCCTCCGGGTCGAGCCGGGCGAGTTCCTCGGTATCGTCGGCCCCAGCGGGTGCGGGAAGACCACGTTCCTCTACTGCGTGGACGGACTGATGCCGTTGAGCGGGGGCCGCATCCTCCTGAACGGCAGGCCGATCACGGGGCCGGGGCGGGACCGGGCCGTCGTGTTCCAGAGCCCGTCGCTGCTCCCGTGGCGGACGACGCTCCGCAATGTGACCTACGGCCTCGAGCTTCAGGGCACGCCGCTTCGAGAAGCCCTGGACCGGGCCCGCGAGATGATCCGCCTGGTGGGGCTCGAGGGGTTCGAAGCGTATCATCCGCTCGAGCTCTCGGGGGGCATGCAGCAGCGGGTGAACCTGGCGCGCGCGCTCGTGATGGGCGCCGAGGTGGTCCTCCTGGACGAGCCCTTCGCCGCCCTGGACGCGCAGACCCGGGAGTTCATGCAGGCGGAGCTGATGCGGATCTGGGGGGAGACCCGCAAGACCGCGGTCTTCATCACCCACCAGATCAATGAGGCGCTCTACTTGGCGGACCGCGTGGTGGTGCTCTCCCACCGGCCGGGACGCGTGAAGAGCGTCATCCCCGTGAATTTCCCGCGCCCCCGGGAGCTGCGCGTGAAGCGCACCCCGGCCTTCCTCCATCTCGAGGATCACGTCTGGAGCCTGATCGAGGAAGAGGTCCGCGGGGGCCTGCGGAGCGCGGCGGATGCTTGAGGAAAAGGCGCGGCTGAGCCTCCCCGCCGCCGGCGGGCCGGGCGCCTTTCAGGAGAAGTCCGGCGGGCTCGAGGATCGCCTTCCCGCCCCCCCCGGCGGGGTGCGGCGGCGGCATCGCGCCGCGTCCCGCGCCCGGCTGATCAGCACGGTCTCCATCGTCGTGTTCATGCTCGTCTGGGAGGGGGTGGTGCGGCTCCACCTCGTCAACCCCCTGTTCACCAGTTCGCCGACGCGCATTGCGGCGGCGTTCGCCCAGATGATCCACGAAGGGAGTCTCGGCAAAGACCTCCGGGTCAGCGGCTCCGAGTTCCTCCTGGGGTACGCGCTCGCCGTGGTCGTGGGGATCCTCGTGGGAGTCGGGATGGGCTGGTACGCGGACGTCGCCGCGGCCCTCCAGCCGTTTGTGTCCGCGTTGTACTCCACCCCCCGCGTGGCGCTGATCCCGCTCCTGATCATCTGGCTCGGCATCGGCATCTGGTCCAAGGTCGCCGTGGTGTTCCTGGTGGCCGTGTTCCAGATCCTCATCAGCACCGAGGCCGGGGTCCGGGCGGCCGATGAGTCGCTGATCCGAACCGCCCACTCGTTCGGCGCGAACGACCGGCAGATCTTCACCACGATCGTGCTCCCCGGGGCCGTGCCGTTCCTGATCGCCGGCCTGCGCCTGGGGCTCGGCCAGGCCTTGGTCGGCATCGTGGTCGGGGAGCTCTACGCGGCGACCGCGGGGATCGGCTACGAGATCGCCGTGGCCGGGGAAACGTTTCAGACCGACCGGGTGTTTGTCGGGATCGCCATCCTGGCCTCGACCGCGATCCTCTTGATGTGGGGCCTGCGCCGGCTCGAGATGCGGTTCGAGTCCTGGAGGCCCCAGCGCCAGGGCGCAGGCCGGTAACGGGGCCGGACTCCCGCGGCTAGCGGCCGTACACCGAATCGATAAAGCCGCTTTGCTGCAGCACGTCCACGAAGGACGTGTCCAGCATCGCGCCGACGTCGACCTCCTCCTTGAGCTCTCCGGCGCTCCGAAGCTGCTTGACGATCTCCTCCAACCCGGCCCTGGTCGGCGTAGGGACGCGCTGGAAGATGGGCGCGAAGCTGGTGTAGGAGGCCTCGACGATCCTGGGGTTCTCGTTTCGAAGGTACTTGGCCATCACCCGCAGGGCGAAGGGCTTGTCCGTCTTGATCCGGTGGATCGCCTCGGTCATCGCCCTGACGATCCGGAGGACCACCTCCGGGTGGGCCTGGATGTACTCGCGCGTCGTCACCAGCCCCGCCGCCTGATACGCCACGCCCAGGTCGCTCACGCGCGCCAGCGCCCGGGCGCCCAGATCGGCCGCGAGCACGTCGTTCGGCGGATCGACGACCGCGCCGTGGACCAGGCGCTTCTCCAGCGCCGCCAGCTGGGCGACGACCGATCCGACCGCGGTGATCTGCACGTCGGCGTTGGGCCGAAGCCCCCAGTGGGCGAGGAGCTCCCGCAGCATGAAGTCGTCCGACGAGCCCACTTTGCTGACCGCGACGATCTTGCCCCGGAGCTGCTCGGGCGTCTGGATCTCGGGGGCGGTCATCAGGACAAAGACGGGACGGTTCACGAAGCCCATGACCATCACCTCGTGGGCTCCGTGGGCGTCGGCGGCGACGACCGCCGGGCCGGCCATCTGGACGAACTGGAGGCTCCCGCTGACCAGCGCGGCCGCGGCGGTGGGGCTGCCGGAGATGTACACGAGGTCGACGTCGAGCCCGTTCCGCCGGAAGTAGCCGCCCTCGGCGGCCGTCCACGCCACGGCCTGGGAACCCGTCACCGCGACCCAGGCCATCGTGACCTTCGCGGGAGCCCCCGCGCCGGCGTCCCGCGCTCCGGCGACGGCGATCCCCGCGCATCCCGCGAGCAGGAGCCCCAGCGCCCGGTGCGGGCCGGCGCCGGAACGTCCCGGCGAGCGCAGGCGGGCGGCCGCTCCCCACGAGCCGAGCAGGCATCCGATCCTCATGCGCCGTCCTCCTTATCGCGCGGAGTGAAGGCGCGTTCAGTCTGCGCCGGGGATGGAGGGGATTCCTGCACGCCCCCGGGAACCGGAAAGGGTTCCCCGGAACCTGCGTGGGATGTACTCCGGCATGGCCGCCCGGTACGGCTCCGATCTCATCGTTGATCTCATGGCCCGGTACGGGATCGCGCACGCCGCGCTCAATCCCGGCTCGACCTTTCGGGGACTGCACGACTCGATCGTCAACTACGGCGGCAACCGGCCGGAGATCATCGAGTGCCCCCACGAGGAGATCGCGGTGGGGATCGCGCACGGGTACGCTAAGGTGACGGGGAAGCCCATGGCGGCGATCGTGCACGACGTGGTGGGGCTGCTCCACGCGTCGATGGCGGTCTACTACGCCTATCTCGACCGCGTCCCCGTGCTCCTGATGGGCGCCACCGGGCCCGTCGATCCCGCCCGCCGCCGCCCGCACATCGATTGGATCCACACCGCGGTCACCCAGGGCGAGGCGGTGCGGGAGTTCACGAAGTGGGAGTGCCAGCCCGCGGGGGCGGAGGATGTGGTCGACTCGTTCGCGCGGGCGTACCGGATCGCCACGACCGATCCGCCGGGCCCCGTGTACCTCTGTTACGATGTGGGATTTCAGGAGGACCCGCTCGCGATCGAGGTGCCGCTTCCCAGCCCCGAGCGGCTGTCGCCGCGCCGCCTGCATCCGGACCCGGGCGCGCTCGGCGACCTGGCGGGATGGCTCGTGTCGGCGGAGCAGCCCGTCCTCCTGGTGGGCTCCCTCCGCTCCGAGGCCGTCGCATCGCTCGTGTCCCTCGCCGAGTTCCTCGGGGCGGCCGTCCTCAACCGGGGGAACCGCTTCGGGTTCCCAAACGTCCATCCTCTCGACCTGACCGGCGCCGCCGGCCTCCTCGAGTCCGCGGACCTGATCCTCGCGCTCGATGTGCGCGACCTCTACGGGGCCGTCGCTCGGGTCGACCGTCTGACGCGGCGGGCCGCGCCGGTCATCCGCGCCGGCTGCCGGCTGGCGGAGATCGGGTACGGCGACCTGGGGATCCGCAGCTGGTCGCAGGAGTTCCAGAAGCTGCAGCCGGTCGACCTCTCCATCCTGGGCGACACCGGGGCGGCGCTCGGGGCCCTCGTCGCGGCGTGCCGCGAGCGGGCGGGAGCCGCGGACCTGCGCCGGTTCGCCGGGCGCGCCGAACGGCATGCGGTGGCGCACGCCGGCCTTCGCGCCGGGTGGGCCGCGGCCGCGCGGTCCCTGGCCGCGGAGGAACCGGTCGCCACCGCCTGCCTCGCGCAGGAGGTGTGGGAGGGGATCCGCGGCGCCGACTGGGTCCTGACCGCGAACACCCTCGGGGACTGGGCGCGGCGCCTCTGGACGTTCGATCGACCGGACCGGCATCCGGGCCGGAGCCTCGGCACCGCGACCCAGATCGGCATCTCGCTCGGGGTGGCGCTCGCCCATCGGGGCAGCGGGCGCCTCATCGTCGGCCTCCAGCCCGACGGCGATCTGCTGTACGATCCGGGCGCGCTGTGGGTCGCCGCCCACCACCGCATCCCGATCCTGCTGGTCATGTGCAACAACCGCGCCTACTACAACGATTGGGAGCACCAGATCATGATCGCGCGCGAGCGCGGCCGCGACGAGCAGACGGCGTACGTCGGCATGGAGATCGACCGGCCGGCGCCGGACTTCGCCATGCTGGCCCGATCGTTCGGGTGGCACGCCGAGGGCCCGATCGTGCGTCCCGGCGATGTCCGGGCCGCCGTCGTCCGCGCCCGCGACATCGTCCTGAAAACGGGTCAGCCCGCGCTCGTCGACGTGGTCACGCAGTTCCGCTAAAAGTAATTTTCGGTGTCGAAGGAGAGACTATTGATTACCCGCCGTAGCGACCGCCACACGCTCGCTGCTGACGATTCGCCCCTCCTGGAGCCGAGACACGATGTCCGCGACACCGATGACGTCCGTGTCGTGGCTGATGATCAGTGTCGCGAGGGGGGTGTCGATTCCCCTGAGGTTCGCCATCACTTGGCGCACGGCGGCCCGATCGAGATGATTGGTGGGTTCATCAAGAATCAGCACCCTCGGCCGGCGTGCCAGGGCACGAGCAATGGCGATGCGCTGGCGCTGTCCCCCCGACAGCAATACCCCGCTCTCGCCGACAAACGTTCCATACCCATTGGGAAGGTCCTGGATGAACTCATCGGCTGTGGCCATATGCGCAGCCTCCGCAACGCGCTCGGCGGAAAGATCGGGATCCCCGTACGTAATGTTCTCGAGAATGGTCCCGGCAAAGATGATTGGATCCTGCATGACCACGCCCATCTGCCGTCGTAGATCGGCCAGATCCAATACGCTGTATGGATTGCCGTCGGCACGGAGCTGGCCATGCTGCGGGCGGTAGAAGCCGAGGATGAGATTGACGATCGTGCTCTTGCCCGCTCCATTGGGGCCGACGATCGCTAGGGTCGTCCCCGGCCTCAACGTGAGGCTGACGTCGTGCAGGACCGGTTGATTCTTGTACTGGAACGTCACAGATTCCAGGGAAACCTTCCCCTGGAATGCAATCTGCCTGCGGCCAGAATACGGCGCTTCGTCCTCGGTTCTGAGGACCTTAAACAACGTGGCGAGCGATTGGTTGCCGGCAATGACCTGCGGGACGGCGGCCCCGATGATTTGTAGATAGGTTCCAAGTAAGCCAAACGCCACGTAAAACGACAGCAACTGCCCCAACGTCATGGAACCTCTCGCCACCGACAATCCGCCGATGATCAAGATGATGATCCCAGTGGAGATGATCGCCGTATACTGAAACAGGCCGAGGGCAGCGCTCAGCCAAGCCATCGCCGCGCTGGTGAGTTGCAAGTCCTCGAGATGTTTCTTTTGTCGGTCCAGCTCGAACCTTTCGCCGGACTGGATCCTCGTCAGGTCCATCACCTGCAGGACGAATAGCGTCCCCTTGCTGAAGGTCTGAAATGATCGGTAGAAAGTCCTGACCCTTTCTTGAAGCGTCTTGCCTATCCGCGCGCTCGCGAGGAAGAGGAGTGGTGTAACGCCCATCAGCACGAGGAAGAGCAACCAGTTGAGGAACGTTAACACGATGCTGAGCGCCACGCTGGTGACAATAGCAGGGATCAGCTGCGCCACCAACGCATTGCTCATGGCGTCCAAACGATCCGAATCTTGCACGATACTGGCGTGCAGCTTGCTCCGGTCCACGACGGTGTAATAGGCCCGAGATAACGTATACAGTTTCCCCAGCAGCTCTTCCCGCAATCGCATGTACACGAGGAGGATACTCGCGCCGATTAGCAGGAGGAGGCCTGAGTCGCGGTTGGTGATCACTTTATCGAACGCATACCGCACAAGCACGGCGATCGGGAGGACGAGGAGTGACTGTCCAACAGAAACGAGGACGGTAGAGATGAGGGCGCGGCGCGATCCATGATAGAATCTGGTATACTCCCGCCACATCGGGACGTTGATGGCTAGCGGCGAGTATCCTCGGTCGCCACGCGCTGTCATGGCCCCTTCAGCCCCCCCAGCCAGGGCTCCTCAGTGGCTCGGACGCGAATACGAAATCTCGTGCCTCATGAGGTCTCCTGTCGTATCTCCAATCCGGGATCTACGCGACCTCGTCCTGCGCCGCCTGAAGGAGCGTCATCTCTAGCTTCCTCAACGTTGGCGCATCAACGAAGATCCGGTGCCAGAGTTCGAAACTCGTGAGCATTATCAAAGAGAATCTGTGGTCCGCGATACCCGCGAGGGCTTCCACGGTC